>CAKZZJ010000016.1 GCA_937885165.1 uncultured Caryophanales bacterium | reverse complement strand
GAAGGAGATTATATAGCAAATCAATTATTATTTAAAGTAATGAAAGATAAGTTAGAACTACCTATTGATATTTCGGTAATAAAGAAGTATTGTTTTTCAACAGAATTAAAAGAAGAACAATTTTATGATGCGTTTATGTGGATTGCATTAAGATATATTGCTATATCAAGATGTATTATTTGGCAGAAATGTGAAGAAGAATACAAAAAGAATAAAGATTTGAGCAGTAAATAAAGTAGTAAAATTAGCAGTACCCTAAACTTACTTTAATTAAATTAAATTATCAGAAAATAGTAATATTCCGATTAGTAAGTCAATAAAAAATATGACTGAAAATGTGGTATAATTAAATAGACGGATAAATAGTAATTTGTAGAAACAAGCAATTATAAAGTTTGTTTTTTTTGAAATATATATTGACAAGCAACTCAAAAAAACATATATTATATATGAACACATAATCATACATAATATATAAGGAGGATTTTATGAAATATATTTTAAAAGGATTAGGATGTGCAAACTGTGCAGCTAAAATGGAAGAGAAAATTAATAAATTAAACGAAATAAAAAGTGCAAGTATTAATTTTACTACTAAAACTTTGACATTAGAATTAAAGGAAGATGTAAAAGAAAATAATGTAATATCTAAAATAGATGATATTGTTAAAAGCATTGAACCAGATGTAAAATTATTAGAAATTAGTAAAGAATTAAAAGAGCAAGATAATGATAATGGAGATGATGATGACGAAGAAGAGGATGAAGAAAAAATAGCACTAGCCAAAATTATCATTAGTGGGATTCTATGTTTACTAGGAATATTTTTAAATGTAAATGATGGTTTTAAATTTGCAATATTCTTAATATCATATATCATAATTGGATATGATATTATCTTTAAAGCAATAAAAAATATGTTTAGAGGGAAAGTATTTGATGAAACATTCTTAATGAGCATATCTACGATTGGAGCTTTTGCCATTGGTGAGTTTAAAGAAGGTGTGGCAGTAATGCTATTCTATAAGATAGGTGAATTTTTACAAGACAAAGCCGTTGATCGTTCAAGAAAATCTATTGCTGATTTAATGAATATAAGACCAGATTATGCTAATTTAAAAGTAAATGATAAAGTAAAAAAAGTATCACCTAACGAGGTAAATATTGGTGATATTATAATTGTAAAAAATGGTGAGAAAATTCCTTTAGATGGAATAATCATTGATGGAAACTCTTTTGTGGATACAGTAGCTCTTACAGGGGAATCTATACCAAAAGAAGTAAATGTTAATGATGAAGTATTAAGTGGAATGATTAATACTCAAAAACTTTTAACTATCAAAGTAACAAAAACATTTGAAAATTCTACGATTTCAAAAATATTAGAATTAGTTGAAAATGCTTCTAGTAAAAAAGCAAATACCGAAAAGTTTATAACAAAATTTGCTAAAATATATACTCCAATAGTTGTTAGTCTTGCTGTACTCATTGCTATTATTCCACCTTTAATAATGCCAAATGCTACATTTACAGAGTGGATTTATAGAGCTTTAGTATGTTTAGTTATATCTTGTCCATGTGCCTTGGTTATTTCAATTCCATTAAGTTATTTTGGTGGTATAGGTTGTGCATCTAAAAAAGGAATATTAATAAAAGGTTCAAATTATTTAGAGGCATTAAATAATGTAGATACGATAGTTTTTGATAAAACGGGAACACTTACAGAAGGTGTATTTAAAGTAACTAAAATTGTTCCATCAAAAAATCATACTAAAGAAGAAATCTTAAAATATTGTGCTTATGCTGAAAGTTTTTCTATTCATCCTATTGCTACTTCAATAATAAATGAATATAAATTATTTAATAAAGAAAATAAGGAAATAGATAAAAATAAAATAAAAAATTATGAAGAATTATCAGGATATGGTATAAAAGCAAATGTCTTTGGAAAACAAGTAATTGTTGGTAATACAAAACTATTTAATAAAGAAAAAATAGAATATAGTAAGGATGTAAATGTTGGTACAATTATGCATTTAGCAGTGGATAAAAAATATTGTGGTTATATAGTAATATCTGATATAATAAAAAATGATGCTAAAGGTGCTATCAGGGAACTAAAGAAATTTGGTATCAGCAAGTTAATGATGCTAACAGGTGATAATAAAGAAATTGCTAAAAGTATTGCTACAGAATTAAATTTAGATGATTTTAAAGCCGAATTGTTGCCAACTCAAAAAGTAGAAGAATTTGAAAAACTATTAAATAATAAAAATCCAAATCAAAATATAGCATTTGTTGGTGATGGTATCAATGATGCACCTGTAATTATGAGAGCTGATATTGGAATAAGTATGGGTAGCATTGGATCAGATTCAGCCATAGAGGCATCAGATGTTGTAATTATGACAGATGAAATATCAAAACTAACAACTGCCTTAAAAATTGCCAAAAAAACTAGAAGAATAGTAATTACAAATATTACTTTAGCAATGTTAATAAAAGTAACTGCTATATTACTTGGAATAGTAGGTATAACTACAATATGGCAAGCAGTTATTGCAGATGTTGGTGTAACTATTGTTGCTGTCATTAATTCTCTTAGATGTTTAAATATTAAAGATTAGGAGGAAAAATGGTAAAAGAAAATGAATTTATAGATAAATGTGAAGAAACAATAATACATCCAGATATTGTTGAAAAATTAAAAAAAGAAATGCTTTCAGAACAAAAATCTTATAATTTGTCAGAGTTTTTTAAGATATTTGGTGATTTAACAAGAATAAGAATAATTCAATTACTATGTTTGCAAGAACTATGTGTTTGCGATATTGCTACAATTTTAAATATTACGCAATCAGCGACTTCTCATCAATTAAAAATATTAAGACAATTTGGAGTTGCTAAGCCAAGAAAAGATGGAAAAATGATGTATTATTCTATATCAGATGAACATATCAAAACAATTTTTACAAATGGTTTAGATCATATTAATGAAAGATAAGAAGTAAATGTTATGCAAATAATTTGTAGTAAACAATGTGGATTTTGTTCTGGAGTTAATTATTGTGTAAATAAAACATTAGAATTATTGCAATCTAATAAAAAAAATATCTATTGCATAGGACAATTAGTTCATAATGAAAATGTAATAGATAAATTGGAGAACAAAGGATTAGTAATAGTAAATAGTATTGATGATGTACCTAGAAATAGTGTTCTTATTATAAGAGCACATGGAGCAGAAAAAAGTATTATAGATACAGCAAAAGAAAAAAATATTGAAGTTATTGATCTAACTTGTGGAAAAATAAAAATCATACTTAATAAAATTCAAAAACAAAAAAATAAATCTTTCATTGTGATAATAGGCAAAAAAAATCATCCTGAACCATTAGGAATTTTAAGTTATATAGAAAATAATTGCGATATAATAGAAGATTTAGAAGACATTCCTA
>CAKZZJ010000015.1 GCA_937885165.1 uncultured Caryophanales bacterium | reverse complement strand
TAATTTAAGTACTTTATCTTTACCAAATGTAATAAGTATAGGGGATAGTGCATTTAGAGGTTGTTCTAATTTAAGTACTTTATCTTTACCAAATGTAATAAGTATAGGGGATAGTGCATTTGCATACTGCTCAAGATTACAATATATAAGTTTATATAATTGTAGCAGTATTGGTAATAGTGTATTTGCTTCTTGTTCTTCTTTGTCTTGGGTTAAAACTGGGAAATTAACGAGTTTAACACAGAGCATGTTTTATAATTGTAATAATTTAAGTGAAGTATATATTGAATATAGCGATGTACCTTTAACATTATATAATAACAATTTAAACTATGTATTTGAAAGTTCTCCTATGAGTTTAAGTGGTAGTGGCATTTTTTATGTCAAAACTAGTGCATTAAGATTAGCATACGCAGCGGCTTCAGGTTGGTCAGCAATAAGTAGTAGAATAGTAGTTAGTTCATTTTAAATTTAATTAAGGAGAGATAATTAAATGAAATTACAAATTTTAGTTCCTCAATATGAGGAAACTAATGAGATTATTAAACCTCTATTGGATAGCTTGGCTATTCAACAAAATGTTGACTTTGATGAAATAGGCGTAATCATTGTCAATGATGGCTCAGATGTTAAATTAACAGAAGAGTTCTTAAAAAGTTATCCTTTTGAAATTCAATATGTAATGAATGAACACAAAGGGGTATCTGCAACGAGAAATAAATGTCTCGATTTAGCCACAGCAGAATATGTTATGTTCTGTGACGCAGATGATATGTTCTATAATGCTTGTGGTTTATGGATTTTATTCCAAGAAATGACAGTAAATGGCGGTTTCGATAGTTTAACATCAATATTTGTAGAAGAAAGTCGCTTTAACGGACAAGTTGGTTATTTAAACAGAGAACAAGATTCAACATTTGTTCACGGTAAAGTTCATAGAAGAAAATACCTTCTTCAACAAAATATTAGATGGAATGAAAAGTTAACTATTCACGAAGATAGTTACTTCAATATACTTTGTCAAAATCTATCACAAAATGTTAAATATTGTCAAGCTCCGTTCTATTTATGGAAATGGAGAGACGCAAGTGTTTGTAGACACGATCCTAAATACATATTAAAAACCTATAATAATATGTTAGATAGTAATGATGCATTAATTGATGAATTTATGAGAAGAAGAATGCTACAACAAGCTTGTGTGTTCTGTGCAATGATGATCTTTGATGCTTATTACACAATGAATAAATCTGAATGGATTAACCAAGAAAATAAAGAATACAGAGATGCGACTGAGAAGAGATTTAAAGAATATTTCTTAAAACACGAACACATCTGGAATCAAGTTACTGATCAAGAAAAAATGATGATTTCTAATGGAATTAGATCTAGATCAGTTCAAGAAGGTATGCCTATGGAAAGCATTACCATAAGCGATTGGTTAAAACATGTTAGAGAATTATAAGGAGAGATAATTATGGAACAAACAGAATTCAAAATTGAATCTAGAAAAGATCAAATTTTCAGAGTAGCTAAAATTAGTCCAATTGATATTTTAGCTATTTCTACACAAATTGATTTTGAAAACTTTAAAATGACTAAAACATTGATGCAATTTTGCATTGAAAATGTTGAAGTTAAAATGGGTGAAAAATGGCTTCCCGTTAAAATGAAGGATAAAGAAATTTATCAGCCTAAAGATATTGTCAATGATTTTGTGGCGTTAAATGAAATCTTTATTTATATGATGGAAAATGTGGTAACTGCAGTTTTTCCGAAATCCAGCGAATCGATAGAGAAAATCCAATAGGTGGATCTGGATCTTCTGATTCAGCTGGACTAACACATACCAGAAGAACTCACCCCATTGTTTATATTTTGATTACAAATAAGTTAACAACTTATAAAGAATTGAAATATAATTATACTGTGGGAGATATGCTAGATTTATATGAAATATGTATGGTAAATCTTCATAATAAAACCGCATTATTAGAACAGAAAAAGTAGTGAATTATACTGAAAGGAGTTGACGGATATGGCTAATGAAATATTAAAAACTATAAAAATCGATGTTAACTCCTCTGAATATAAAGCATTACAACAAAGTTTAGGGAAAATTAGTGAGCTTGAGAAAAAGATAAATAAATTAAATGAAGAAACTAATGAGCAATTTAAGCTTCGTAAAAATATTTTAGAAAATCAAATTAATAAATATAAGACTTTAACTGATGAAGAATTAAAAAAATTAAAAATTAGTAGAGATGAAGCTAAGTTAAAAGCAAAAGAATTAGAAAGAGATCTCAAGATTCTTGATTTAAATAAAAAATTAATTAAAGAAAAGAAAGAATTAGTTAAATTAGAAAGAGAAGCTAAATTACAAGAGGCTAAAGATAGATATAGTAATAATATTGCTAATTTTGCTAGAGGACAACAAAGGGCTAAATGGGAACGAGGTAAAGAATCTCCTCTGGCTTTAGCACAACGCTATAAAGGTGCTGGGGGAGTATTTAATTTTTTGTCAGATCAAGCTGAAAGAAAAGGCGAAGCTGAAGTTGAAGGCTATGATAAACAAATAAATGAATATGAAGAAAAAAAGAAACTTAATGAAGCTGAGATGGAGAAATATCAAGGGGAATTAGATGATCCTAATACAAAATTAAGTGAAAAAGAAATAGCTGAAAGACAACAAAAAATAGCTGACTTAAAGAAATCTAATGAAAATATAGATAGTGATATAGATACAGCTAAAGATAAACGCTCACAGAGTATTGGCAATACTAAAACTCAGATGAATAAATATGCAGCAATGGCTCAAGCTGCAGAAAAAGTAGCAGGTCAATTAAAGAAAGTTGCTTCTACATTATTAAAGCCATTTAAAGATTTAGCTAGTGCTATAATGAGTACTGTTAAAGAAATGCTAGATTTTAAATCAGGTGTTGCTACATATAATACACAAGGAAGTTTGATTACAAATAGCACAGCTCGTGAACAACAAATGAAATATGGTTTAACAAGTTCGCAAAATTATGCATTTACTCAGGCTAAATCAATGTTAAATATTCAATCTGATGAAGATCTAATGTATATGAATTCAGAACAAAGAGATAAATTTCTTGGGTATATGGAAAGATATTCTGCTTGGTATGACCAATTAGAATCATCAGGAGTTTTAGCTGATATACAAGAAATGCAATTAGAATTTAATGAATTCAAACAAGAAATTGCTATGGAATTTTTACAATGGGTTGCTGAAAATAAAGAAACTATTATGGGTTGTATAAAAGGTATATTTAACTTTGTTAAAAGTATTGCAAATTTTGTTTTAGGTATCGTAAGAGTATTAACTGGTGGAAGATATAATGCTGAAAATATTGCTGATAGTTCAGATTCTTATGATAGTAATACTACAAATAACAATCAAAGATCTACTGTTATTAATGTTAATGCTAATACAACTAATAATGCAACAGGCGTTTTAAGTTCACAAGAAGCTCTTGATGCTTATAATAAAGAAAACTTTAATAAATTAGCTAAACAACTTGTTACAGCTATAGGAGGTTAATCTATGGGTGCATTTAGAACAGTTATAGGTTATAACTCTTTACAATTTGAAAATGGTTCTACTGAACCTAATAGATATCTTATTTTAGATGTTCAAGATGATAAACAAATTACAGCTAGTGCTACTATTGCTCAACAACCATTACAAGATGGTGATACTATGTCAGATCATATGTATCGTAATCCAGTTACTTTAAGTATTTCTGGTAGTTTTGGCTTAAATGGTAAAAACTGGGATGATGATTCTTATGATTTTATGGAAAAAGGTGATCGTTTAACCAATGTTCAAGAAGTATTTGAAAATATTTTAAATAATGGTTTTCTTTGCACACTAACTACTATTAGTGAAGATGATTATATCACAAGTAACGGTAGATTTACTGGAGAAATTAAGTCTGATGCTAAAAATAGATTTAAAATTAGAAAAAATATGGCTTTAAAAGATATAAGTTGGACTGAAAGACAAAATACAGTAAAATTTACATTTCAATTTTCAGAAGTCATTATGGTTGAAGCTCAAGAATACGAAGAATTAACTGATGAAGAAAGAGAAGATCTTGGTTTACCAAGAGTTACTTCACCTGTTGGATCTAGTTTAGGAACTATTTTAGCTGATACAGGTAAACTACCAGAAATTATTATTCGAGCTTTATGGGATAATGGATATATTGAACAACCTTTCTTTCAAGCTTTAGCTGAAGTTGCAGATATAGTTGTTGGTTTAGTTATTGCAGCTGCTATTCTTAAAGTAGGTTTAACTGTCGCTGCTATTACTGCAACAGGTGCTGTTATTGCTGTCGCAAGTGTTGTAGCAGCTGGTTCGGCTACTGCAGCATCTATTTTAGGTGCTGTCGCTGGATCAGTTTCAGCAGTATTTCCTGTTGGAACAATTGTTGTTGCAGTAGTTGCAGTTGTGGCTGCAATTGGTTTTGCAATTTGGTCAATTTTCCATGCTAAAGAAAAGAGAAAAGAACAAGAAAAAAGAAGAAAAGCTTTTAAATTAGTTAATGGATCGGCGGAACAAGATGGTATAAGATTACAGAATTTGATAGATGATATTGAGATAGCTGTTAATAATGTTAAAACTTCTATAACAGTTTATTCTATCAGTGGTGAATATGAACAACAGGTTATTTTAAATATGGGCGGAGATTATTATATCATTAATTTTATTAAAAATAATGTGGGTGAATATACTTGGATGGCTACAGTTGAAGATTTAGATGGAAATCCGATAGATACAGTTCAACATTCTTGGTGTCCTGTAGCTAATTTTACAGACTTAAATAGAAATCAAAATTTATGGTTTAAAGATAAATCAAAACAATACGAAGTTTATTTAGTTAATCCAAGTTTATCAGATTTAGCTAATAAAACTGCAGAAGAAGTTAAAAATGCTAAATCTAAATTAGAAGGTTATTCTATTTGGGTTAGTAAAGGTGATATATCGCCTCAAGTTAAAAAAGTTTTATCAGCTATCGATGATGCAATTATTGCGAGAGGATTTGATTAATATGCCAGTAAATCTTCACAATATTAGTAAATTATGTTGGATGAGACAAATTGAAGTCCGTTTATATAGTGTATTAAACAATGCAAAAATTGTTTATGGAGGAACAACAGATTCTCAATTAGATATTACTATTAAAGGAAATAAATATTTGTCATCTTTAAAAGATAATGGAAGTGTAACAATTTCTAACTTGACTTACGCTGAAATTACAAAATTAATTTTAGGACAATTTTATAAAATTGAAATATGGGCTGGATATAGAACTCAGTCTTTACAATGTTTTTTCAAAGGATCTGTAAGTTATATTTCTGATAAAATTGTTGCAAGAAGAGACAATGAAACATATATTTTATTTGCGTCAGATATGGTTGCAGCTTATTCTCAAAAAAGAATGAATTTAACACTTAATTCTGGAATAAATCTTTATTCAGCTTTCCGCTATATATGTTTAACAACAGGTATAGATAGCAATCAATTACCAGAATCTTTAAAACAAGAATTTTTACAAGAAGTTACTCAAAATTATGGAACTGCTGCGACTTTAGTAGACCAAATCGCTCAAAATACAAGCACATTTAGTATAGATACAGATAATTCAATAGATGGCGCTGGAGTAGTAAATTGTTCTGATTTAAGTGATAAAAGACAAATTAAAATTAATCCTAATACAATTAATTTTACAAAAGGAAATCCAACTTTAGATAAAGATGGTCTTAAAATGACATTATTACCAACTTTTTGTTTTAAGCCAGGAGATATTATTATCATTGATAATAGTATCATCGATGTTTCTATTTCTGATCCTAATCAAGTATCATCTACATTTAAATCTAATTATTTAGATAAAAATGGGGCTTATATGATTATTGAATTAGATTATAATATGCAAAATAGAGGACCAACCTTTGAGATTAATATTAAAGCTAGATCATTAGAAATTATTAAAAATATTGTTGGAGTAGGTATCTAATATGAGAGAAGATTTAGAAACGAAAATTAGTACGGCTAGTACATTATTAGATGTATTAATGATACTTAAAGAAAAAATAATGTTAGATACGCATGTTTCTACTTTAGCTTATGTAGATGAAATTGTAAATGATTATGGTTTATTAGGACCTTATTCTATAATTAAAGTAAAACCTTTTCCATTAGATATTAATCAAGAAGAATATACATTACAAGCTTATTGTTTTAAAAATACTTCTTTTGCTAAAAATGATTTAGTATTAGTTATATTTACAGATAAAAATTTTATATTAAATCTTAATTCTGAAACTCCTAAAGAAACTCAAGATTTACAAACACATTTGCTGAAATACGGAGTTGTAATACCTATTGCTTTAGAAGAGAAAGGTTATATAACTAAAAAGGAATGTGAAGATTTAATAGATGAAGCTATAAACAATGTTAAAAATTGGGCGTCAAATAATTTTGTAGATATAAATGCGTTATCAAGTTATGCAACTCAAGACTGGGTTAGTAATCAAGGGTATTTAACGAGCGTTGAGTGGAATGATATTAATGATAAACCAACATTTGCTACAGTCGCAACGACTGGTTCTTATAATGATTTAATTGATATTCCTTCTACTGCGACAGTAAATGATGCAACATTAACTATTCAAAAAAATGGAACTAATATTGCAACATTTACCGCAAATAGTTCAATTGATGTTATTGCAAATATAATTATTCCAACAAAAACAAGTGATTTAACCAACGATAGTGGTTTTATTACAAATACCGTTAATAATCTTACTAATTATACATTAAGTTCATCTTTGGCAACAGTTGCAACTACTGGCTCTTACAATGACTTAACAAACAAACCAACTATTCCAACAAAAACAAGTGATTTAACCAACGATAGTGGTTATATCGGAAGTAGTGATTTAAGTAATTATGTAGATAAAACAATTCTTACAACAGCAGGTGATATTATTTATGCAAGTGCAGCATCTACACCTACAAGATTAGGTATTGGAACAACCGGACAAGTATTAACTGTTTCTTCTAACGGTATTCCTGAATGGACTAATGGTTCTAATTTTAATTATTATCATACCCCTACTTATTCATCGGGATTAGATATAGCGACAGGTTCGGGAGTAAATGATTTATATGTTCCTTCTGCAACATCGAGCGATTTAGGGGTTATTAAATTAGGTTCATCAACGACTCAAACTACAAGTACAAATACAGTTACTTCTGTATTGAATAGAACTTATGCTATTCAAGAAAATTCAAATAATCAATTAGTAGTGAATATTCCTTGGACAGATACTCACGGAGATACAGAATGGACTTATTATTCAGGAAATACACTTGGCGAATGTTATTATGTTGATTCACCAAATTCTGACTATTCTATTCAAATTGGAGATAGTGGTTTTACAGTTGATACTGAAGGAACTGAAAGTGGTCGAGGGACTAATATTCTTCTAATAAATGAAAATACATTTACATATAGCGGATATGCTGGGGGTAGTTATATAAGTGCATATCATGTTGCTATAGGTAGCACTACAGGAGTAGGGACTTCTACAAGACCAATATATTTAAACTCAAATGGAGAATTAGTTATAGGTTCTTTCTATGCAGGAGGAACATCTATTACATTAAACGGAACATCAAAAAGCGGAACTACTGCTTCATTTTATGCTCCTTTGACCGATGGTAATAGTGGGCAAATAATTACAACTGATGGATCCGGCAATCTTTCTTGGATAAATTTTAATAGTTCAGATTTCGTTACAACTGTGACTCCTACAATAAAATATTTAGATGTTAATTACACCGCTGGAAATGCCGTGATAAGTGGGACAACTCAATACATGCATTTCTCTGCTGGTACAACGCCTCCTTCGAGTGCGACATTTAATGGCACAACAACAAGTGATTTAGTCACAGATGTTGCTATAAATAGTCAGGGTTCTGTTTCTTTGACTGCAAATACATCAACTGCAACAGGAAGAATAACTTATGTTCAAGACATTAGTGGTTCTGCTCCTTCATTAGGCGGAACAACTACATTTGTCACAAATAGAGGAACATTTACTCAAGGGTCAGGAAGTTTAACTTCAAGTTCTTCAGGTGATATTGCTTATGTTGAAAGCGTTTCTTATATAAGTCCTTCTTTAAGTGGGACTACAACATTTAATACGGATGCAATTAAAAGCGCAACAATAACTGCGACAAGAAGCACTTCTGGTAGTGGAACAAATGCTAGAAGAACATTAACACTTTCTAATACAACGACATCCGCTTCAACGGGGACGGTGAGTCTTTCGAGTGGTTCTATAACTCCGTCAACAAAATATTTAACACATACACATACAGCATCATCTTTAGGTAGTCAATCGACGAGTTCAGTCACAATATCTGGTGGTTCTTATACATCAACAACAAGATATTTAAGTGCGAGTCATAGTGGAACTACATTAACAATCACAAAAGATGATTATACGCCAGAGGGTTCTATTTCTCTAACAAGTGGGACAGCACCCTCATTAACATTCAATACAACTTCTAGTGGTGGGCAAGCATATATTAAATCATTATCAACTGGTTCAGTAGGTGGCTCTGCAACACTAACTTCTTCAACATCTGGGACGATTCAATATGTTGAAGATATTACAATAGTAAAAGGAGTATAGTAAATTATGGTAGATAAAATAGACCAACTTCAAATAAATGGGACGAGTTATGATATAGATTTACCTGTAGATGCAGAACCTAACATTGCTTCATTAACTACATCTAATTATATTACTGCGACAGGAAATATTACAGGGAATAGTTTTATTAAAAGTGGTGGAACTTCTTCTCAATTTTTAAAAGCAGATGGTAGTATTGATTCTACATCATATTTAAGTTCGCATCAATCTATTAAAACTTTAGATACAACTGCAACTACTGCTCAATCAACTTCTTCTAATGAAACAATTGCTGGTAGTGGTTCTATTATATTACATAAAGTTGCTAAGACAGGTTCTTATAGCGATTTATTAAATATACCTATTATTCCAACAATAACATTGAATGGTTCGACTACTACTGCTCCAAGTTTTTATGCACCAATTTCAGATGGTTCAAGTGGACAAGTATTGACAACAGATGGTAGTGGAACTTTATCATGGATAACTCCTTCTAATATAAATACTTGGAGATCAATAGCAGTTGACGGAACAACTATACTAAATGATACATCTACTTCTCTTAACTTTTTAAATTCAGGTAACGTCACCTTTACTTATAATAATGGTCTTTATGCAGATGCTAATGTAGATGCTAGTGATGTTAGTTTTACAGGAACATCTGGAAATATTACTCAAGATGATACTGACGTCCAAGATGCTATTGATACTTTAGATGATTATGTTAAAAACTTAGCAGGTGGCACTGTGTCTGCATTTAATAGTTATCAAAATGAAACAAATGTTGATGAAAATACTGGATTTATATTAGGGCAGTTAACAGGAACTGCTGTAAATGGCACAAGCGTTGTTATGCCATATCCTGTTTATTATGGAAGTATTAATAGTGGAACTGGCACAACAAGTTCACCATATTTAACCAGTATAACAATTCCTGCATTAACTTCAACAAATACACGAACAATAACTACAACCTCTTCAAATTCTACTTCTTTTTATATAGGGTCCGGAAATATTGAGTCTTCTGTTACAGTCACTATTCCACATGGAACTTCTGATAGTTTTACAAAAAATTCTACCGATTGGACTGTATCGGGAGCAACAGGAAGTGTTCAAATTACCGAGACTATAGGCTCAGCCTCTTCAACATATAAGTTTGACTTTACAGGAACTTTAACAAGTGGAATATTTCAACTTGTTGGATATGTTAATTATAGTTATGTTAAAACAACTTCAACTGGCACAACTATAACTCCGTTTATTGGTTTACACGTTATATTGAGAAATTTAACGGGGAGTGTGATTAACAGAACAACAACTTCATATATCCGTCTATTAGCAACTAGTAGTTATAAACAAATAAGAATAGATCAAGCAACACCTTCTACTGGTAATGGAAAATTATACATTGCTCCGAATCAATGTATAGAATTAGTATATGATGGAACATATTGGGAATTAGTCAATGATTCAATAAAAAGTAGTTTTTCAGCAATCACTGCGATGCCTGCACAACAAGTAAATAGTTCAACATATAGCAGAAGTTTGAGAATAAATAATAATGTATTGATTTGTTATGGGTATGTTAAAAGTTCAACTGCATCAGGAACAACAATTTCATTTGATACTACAAATGGTTCATTTAGTGTTATTCCGTTTGTGCAAACAACTTGTGCAACTAGCGCTGACTCACAAACACAAAGATGTTATGCTTCTAGTATTACTACAAGCGGATTCACTTTATCTCAAATGACATCATCCACAACATTAGGTGTTGCATATATTGCGATAGGAGTAGCAGCATAATGACAAAGTTATATTACAATAAGACAAGTAGAAGATTATGCAATCGTTATCCATTTGATATACCAATCGATGATGATTGTGATTATATTGAAGTGGAAGATGACATTGCCGAAGATACTTTTACTTGTATATATGGAAAAAGTTGGGCAGTTGTTAACGGAGAATTGGTAATGATTGATGCCGAAGAAATCCAATCAACTACCGAGTATCAAAACACGATTAAGAATAATGAGATTTCATTGCTTAAAGAATACCTATCTAATACTGACTACGTTGTGGCAAAATTACAAGAGGCACAACTCGAAGATGAAGATGAGTTCAATTCGTTAAAACAAGAATATGCTGATGTTCTTGCACAAAGAAAAAGAGCAAGAGCAAGAATAAATGAGTTAGAATCTTTGATGTAATTTATAGAAATATTTTAAAAATAATTAAATATTATAAACAAATATAATTTAATGATATAATTAATTTAAGGAGGAAAATAGTTATGGCTATGTTTGATTCTAATATAGATTATACGAAATTTATACAATTTAATGGCGGAACATTAAGAGTTGCGACATTTGTAGAAATTAGAGATGCGTTAGTTAGAAGATATAAAGAGATTTATGGTAATGATATTGATGTTTCTACTGCGTCTGCAGATGGACAATACATTAATGAAATAGCTTTAATTATTAATAATATAGTGAATGTTTTTGCTTATGCTTACAACCAATTAGACCCTTCTGTGGCTACAGGTAAATATTTAGACATTTTATGTTCTTATAATAATGTTCAAAGAATTAATCAATCTGCTTCACAAGCAGAACTTTATATATATAATAGTGCTCCAGCAAGAAGTCCGGATCTTCAACCAGAATTCCTTTTATTTTCCGATAGAAGTGGACAAACATGGAAATGGATTAATGGTAAAAGAACTGATGGAACATTATTAACTAGTTTTCCACCACAAACAGCAACATTAATTCAAGATGTTCAATGTGAATATTTAGGTGCTATCCAAGCTCAAGGTTCTCAATTTGTTGATACAGATGGAAATTTTACAGATAATATTGAAGAAAATGACTGGAATAGAGAATGTCCAGGGTGGATTTATCAATTAGTAGATGCTAGTCCATTAAAAGTATGGCAATATCAAAATGCAATAGTTGGAAATGAAGAAGAAACAGATGAAGCATTAAGAAGTAGAAGATACCAATTATTAGGTAATCAATCTGTTAGTGTTTTAGAAGGTTTACACGGATCTTTATTAAATATTTCAGGCATTCAAGATGTATTTATTATAAATAATCCTAGAGGAGAAAATATGTCTTTATCAGATCCCGTTAATGATACTACAGAAGTTTTAGCTCATAGTATTTATATTGCTTTAAGATATAAAGATGGTGTTACTATGGATAAAAGTATGTTAGGTAAGCTTATTTATAATAAATTGACTCCCGGTATTGGAACTACTCCTTTTGGGTATAATTCCAGTTATAACCCAGAAAATCCATCTACAGGATCTGAATCTTATGTTATTCAAAGAACATCGCAAATTTCTTATACTGTATATTGGAAAAAGTGTCAACCATATAAACCACAAATTGTTATTATAATGACTTGTAATAGCAATTATGATTATCCAGCAACTCTTAATTCTCACATAGCAACAACAGATGTTGAAAAGAATATAGTTAAGAATTTACAAGCTCATATTAATGAAATTAGTATAGATTCTTATATGCAAGCAACACAATTATTAAATGTTGTTCAACAATCTGATAGACAAAAAGATGGAGTTTCTACATTCTTTGTTAAATCAGGAATAATTGGTGATACAGCTGCTACACAACAAAATCATCCAGCTAACTTAAGATATTTTAGTTATGATGACAGCGATTATAAATTTGCTTATAGTAGATCATCTGAAAGCATGACATATAATGATATTTGCACAATTACAATAGGAGAAGATAATGAATAATGATTAGAGAAGATTTATTAGAATTTCAATATTATCTAAATAGATTAAGTATGTTTATGAAAGAATCTTATGGAATGCAAGAGCAATTCGAGATCTTTTATCAACAACTTTTACAAGTAAATAATGAATTTGATTATCTTTTTGATCAGTTAGATATTTTTAATAAACAAGGAAAAGAATTACCTTCTACATGGGTTTCTAAATTAATTGACAAAATTGGTGCTATTTTCGGATGTTATAGAAAATTTACTATTTTCATAAATAATGAATACGAAGAATTAAATCTTGAAGATGATGAATTTATTATTTATATTAAATGTCAAATAGTTAAACAAAATTTCCAAGGTAGTCGTGAGGAATTATCTACAATTTATTCAACATTTGATGATGGTAAAGTTACTAAAGGTCTTTTAGATTTACTAATGGTTTATGTTTTGTATCAAACTCAAAGCCCATTATTATTAAATAGTGTTCAATGTAATATTTATTGGTCTAATTATTCTCAATATTCAGAAAACTTAAGAAAATTATTCTTAGCTGGTTATCTTACAATTGAAAGTATGGGTATTCTTTATAATAGAATTACTCAAAATATCGATGGCTTAGGTATTTTCTCATCTATTGTCACTTTATCAGATGGTGATTATTATACAATGGATACTACTTATTATATCTGGAATAATAAAACTGGTTGGCATGAAAGTGATACAGCTGGTTCTGGACAAAATAAAGGAACAATTACTGATACTGCTCAATTACCTAACTTTGGTTATTTCTATTGTTTTGCTGGTGAAGATGGAGATTATTATTTTGTCACATCCGAGAATAACTATTATTTATGGAGTACTTCTACTAGAACATGGGGTACTAGTTCAACTCACCCTGAAACTGGCAATAATTGGGGCACTGTCGCAACATTAGATGATTTACCAACTACATTGGAAGGAGGTTTCTTCGCATAATATGAAAGCACGAAAATTAATTAAAGATTCTTTTTCAGGGAAACAAAATATTGTATTTTTTGGTAGTTATGGATATGAGTCAAAAATGGCTACACAACAATGCAAATTAATTGAAGATTCTATTAATGGTATATATTTTAATATTTTATATTTGAATTTATACTTCCAAAAGCAACAAACTGAACAGTTTATTACTATTTCTACAACATTTTCTTCATCTTTTACATGGTTAATTCAATTTAATGCATTAGATAAAAATGAAAATAAATTAATCCGAAAATTAGGTATAGGATTAGAAGAATGTAGAATTTCTATTGATGATTTGATAGATGAATTTGGAAATTATGATATGATTTCTAATTTTATGATTGCAATTATTTGTGAAAGTGAAAATCCTATCTCAGATAAATTTACAATTGATTATCCTACAAGACAATCTAAATTAGCTTATGATAAAACGAAATATGGAAAAGATAACCCATATACATATATGGAATCTCAAGAATTTAATTATTCTACTGGTGTTAAAAGTGTTAAAGACGCTTTAATTCCAAGATTATCAGTTATTAAAGGCGAATTATGGTATAAAGCTTCTTATGGTTTACCATTGATGGAAAAAATTAAATCTAAAGGAATTTATGATAGTATTATTGTTAGATATATAACCGATTATTCTGATGTTACTAATTTAGAAGAATTTTCTTCTAATTTAGATAAACATACCTATACATTTGATTGCACAATAAATACTATATATGGCGAAAAGATAAATCTTTCTAATGAATAATCAATTATACTTAAAAAGTAGCATAATTTATAATTATTATTGAATGGAGGAATTTCTATGAAATATATTGTGAAAGAAATTAAAGATGAAGTTACTCGTGAACAAGCTATTGCAAATGCACAAGAAGTATTTAATAAGATAAAAATTGACTTAAATAAACAATTACCCGTTGCTATAATTTATGGTATAACATACGAAAAA
Organism: uncultured Caryophanales bacterium; assembly: GCA_937885165.1. Classification (GTDB taxonomy): domain Bacteria; phylum Bacillota_I; class Bacilli_A; order Acholeplasmatales; family Anaeroplasmataceae; genus Anaeroplasma. The sequence goes on along the minus strand of CAKZZJ010000015.1, from coordinate 5,178 downwards.
AGATCAATTTATTTTGAAACACCTATAGTTTGTGCCAATGATAAAGATCTCGAATTTAAAACAAATAAACTTAAAGAACATTATCCTAAATCAACAATTTTAGTTTTATATAAATCTCACTTAAATAATGATTCAAAAAAGAAAGTTAATGACTATGAACTAGAATATAAAGATCTACCTATTACAGTATGGGGGAAGAATACTACATATTTTACTGATCCAGCCGATTATGATGATGCTGAGATCGAGATAAATTGGACTTATAATGTAGATGAAGATTCAATAATTGATTTTTTTTATGACTATGTAGATAATTTTGAAGAATTTAAAGATATTGAATATGAACAAGTAGAAGATTATGTTAAAGCACATTTTAAAGAATTATGTAAAAAGTATCACAATGATTTATTAGAATATTTTATAGATGATGCCATAAGTGATGCAGAAAAAAATTATGTTTACGAAGATGATGAATGGTAGGAGGAATTAAAATATGAGAATGTTATGTAGTGTTAAATTAAGTCCACACAGATATAAAACTCCACAAGGGTATTTATATTGTAAAGATGCTATTATTGCTAGAACAGGAGCACAAACATATTTGAAATCAGAAATTATAGAAGGTTCTGATTCAGATGAGTATATTGATGTTGATAGAAAACCAGAAGAAGTATTTAGTGAAAAAACTATGGCTTCATTTGAAGGTGCTCCATTAACTATTGACCATCCATCAGTTAGTGTTGGACCAGATAATTATAAAGATTTATCAGTAGGTAGAGTTCAAAATATTAGACGAGGTGAATTTGAAGGTCAACCTGTAATGTTAGCAGATATAATTGTTAATGATGCTGAAGCTATTGATTTAATTGAATCTGGAGAAATGGTTGAATTAAGTTGTGGTTATGACTGTGATATTACAGGTGGAGATAATCCAGAACAAATTAATATTAGAGGAAATCATGTTGCTTTATGTGAACAAGGTAGAGCAGGTATTGCTAGAATCCAAGATAGTAAAAAAGAAAAATGGGGAATTAAATCTATAACTGATGGTATTAATAAAGGTAGTTTAATTCAAGAATTTGGTAAACAAGGTAAACAATATAAAATTTCTAAGATTGTAGGTAATGTTATTTATGCAGAAGAATTAATAACAGGTAAAACCATTTTATTTAAAAAAGATGAAGAAAATATTGAATGGGCTACAATTACAAAATCTGAAGTAAGAGATTCAGAAAGAAAATCTAATTCTTGGTATTTACGCTGGGAAGGTGGAGAAGAATCTTTTGAAGATGGTAAAAAAGCTTATGAAAAAGTAAGAGAACTTAAAAGACAAGGTTTATCTATTTTTGAATTTAATGAACTTTGGGAAGATGAATTTGGATATCCTCATAGCACAGATATGAGAAGACTATTAAAAGATTCAAAGAAAAATAATGGTAGCAAATTAGGTCGCTATTCATTTGAAGATTCATTTGAACAATTTAATGTTTTCATTGATAATATGACATTAGAAGAAGCAAAAGAATATTGTAAAGTTTATGGATGCAAAGGTAAAAAGAAACCAGATGGATTTGTTATCTTTGGAGCTCGTAAAAATATTGAAAATATGTTAAATGATTTTATTGGTGAAGAAAGACGCATTCATAGAATATTAGAGGAAGGTTGGTATTCTACATCTGATTTTGAAGAACAAATGGAAAAGGCTTTAAAATTAGATGAAGCTCCAAAATATGCAGTATTTGTTAAAAAAGATGGTAAATGGGTTGTATTTGGTGGTAATGAATCTGGTAAAGTAGATGAACGCGCATTCTTAAAGAAATACGAAGGCGTAAAAATATTTGAAAATAAAGATCTCGCTAAAATTAAAGCTAAATTAAATAACGAAGAAATTAAAGATGAAGATGCAACACCAAAACATTACATCATTGCTTTAAGTGGCGGAAGAGAAGAATCTACTTGGTTAGGTGAAGATGATAAGCCTACAGAAGACTTCGATAAAGCTAGAAAATTTGAAACTTATGAAGAAGCAGATTCTCATAGAAAAACATATTGTAAAGGTTCTGTTCAAGAAATTAGAGATTCAAAAATTGTTGTTAGTAAACTTAAAAAAGAAGAAGTTGAAGTAGTTAAAAAATTACTTGAAGGAATTGAATATAAAGAACCAATTAGATATGATGATGAATTAAAAGTCATTGATATTTTCTTCTCCAAAAAGCCAGAATTAAGAAAAGCTGGCAGAAAATTAGTTGGTTTATATGATATTGAATTAACAGAAGAAGATGATGAATTATCTATCACTATTTATGATAAATTCAATGAGCCAAGAGAAATTTATCTCAACGAAGATTCTATTAAAGATAAAGAAAAATGGACAGGTTTTGATTTATTAAGAGGTCCTGCTTCTAAAGAATTTAAAGCTTATCTTCGCGATAGAGGTTTCTATTTTGAACCATCTGAAAATGGAGATTATGTTCATTTCGAAGTTAAAAATGTTGACAAATATGTTATTCAAAGAGCAGATAATATTAGAAAACATTGGGCTCAATTCAAAGATTCATATTCTAGAAAATTCTATACTAAAGCAATTAAAGCATTAGAAGATCAATTAGAAAAATTAGAAAAGAATGAAATCTTGGATGAAAACAATAAAGATTATGAAAAACAAAAGAATAAAATGAGAAAAACTATTCAAAAACAAATTGAAGAATATAAGGGCAAGTTAGAAAATGACTGATATTCAATTGTTGGATAGTTTATCTCACTATTACTTTCAATTTGGTATATTTACATCAGAAGGCCAAAAAACAGTAGATGTAAATATATTAAATACAGATGATACCACAACAAAGGTATCTATGAAAATTGCAGATATAATGTTCTTTACTGAAAATGGAACTATTACTATTCCCGGACAACATATATTAGATAAATCATTATTATATATAAATAGGTTATTAACAGAAGAATTGTCAGCATTGGTTGACAAAATTCTTACTGGTAATTCTAGCGAAGGTGAAATAGAAAATACATTAAGAAGAATAGCCTTAAAGGTTGAAAATTATATTAAAAATTATATGCAAAGCATAATACAAAAGAATAATAGACTTGGAAGTATTATAAATGAAGATATAGATTCAAATAAATATATATATGATTTAAATGAATTATCAAAATATATTAAATGCACGCTTTTAAAGAACTAATATTCAAGTTATATCAAATAAAAAAGATAATTTATAATAATTTTTGAAAGGATATGATGTTTATGAAATTTATAGTAAGAAACAAGAAAACACATAAAGCATTCGCTGTTGATACTGTTGATAACAAAAAATTAGAAAACAGAAGATTACATCGCGAAGAAAAAATTGTTGATACTGCTAAAGAAGATAAAGTCGAACTTTCTGAAAAAGAAATTAAAAGCTTAAAAGAATTAGCAGAACTTGTTCCTGAACTCAAAAAATTACTCAAATCCAAAGAAGACGAAGATAAAGAAGAGGAAGAAAAAGAAGAAGAATCTAAATCTGAAAAAGAGGAAGAAGAAATCTATGAACAAGTTGACTTTGATGAATCTGATGAATCTGAGGAAGATGAAGATGTAATTATTGAAGAACAGGAAGAAGAAGAAATTTCGGAAATCGACGAAGATGAAGATGAAGAAGATGTCCTTGAAGATGAATGCGGTGACGAAGGCATCAAAGATTCAAAAGCATCAATCGGTTCGATAGAAGTTAACAACGTCGGTGACTCCGATGTGTTAACAAAGGAACAAGAAGTCGCAAAGGCTTTTGATTCCAGATACTCAAAATCATTAAAGAAATAACAGGAGGATGGAAATTTTATGAGTTTAATCTTAGGTAAAGATGGCGTTCAAAAATTGATGGTTGGTTATCCTACAGTATCCGACAAATATGATGTTGGACCAGCTGTTCTCGAAGGCTCAGCCGCAGTTTTACCAGGTGATGTTGTCATGTTTGGTTCAGCTTCAGGCTCTTACAAACCAGCCGCATCCCTCACTGCCATGACAGAAGTTGCAGGCGTTGTCTTAGCAACCAATGTAAAAGTCCCAAGTGTTTATCCAGCACCAGTTGGTCCAGTCGCAGTTAATCCAGGCGAAGCATTTGGTTTATTAGTTAGAGGATTTGTTGCAGTTAAGTTAGATGCAGATGCAGTTCTAGCTAATGCAAAAGAAGGAGCAACAGTTTATCTTACTTCCGCAGGTAAAGTAACAACTGTCTCCACAGACAACATTGAAACACCTTGGAAATTTATGGGTGTTACAGAATTACATGGTTCTGATAAAGTTGCAGAAATCGTGTTATAATAGGAGGAAAAGAAAGTTATGAAAAATAATTTAGTTGAAGGCGTTTATTTCTCCGATACACTCCCAGCCACAAATAGAGGCAAATGCATTCCTCTTTCCGGTCGTGAAAGAAGAAACTTTGTTGGAGATGCAAAAGTTCATGACGCGAACTTCGCATTCTTATCCACAACTTTAGCAAAATTACATACTAAAGTTTACGAACCAAAATCATACTTCACTTATTCAGAAGACGTCCCAATTGATACTGGTGGTGGATTCGTGGATTATGTGGAATATATGACCGTTGACTGGGCCGGTATCATGAGTGATACTCGTAACATCTTCGGTAACAACGGAAACTTAATCCCAAGAATTAATGCTTCCATGACTCAAAATAGAGTTCCAGTCTTCACATACGAAATCGCTTATGATTTAAGATTTGTTGAACTCGAAAAGATGAAGAAAATCAATCTTCAAAAATCTATCGAAAAGATCTATGAAGAAGGCATCCTTGTTGGATTTGATTACTTCGTCCAAAATGTTGCCTATACAGGCTTAAATGGTCAAACTGGTTTATTCAATTCCGCTAATGTTTTAGTTGGCACAATTGATAATAGTGCAACTACTGGTTCTGGTTTTGAAGGCTTATCCGATGCTGAAATCGTTGGTTTCTTCAATGGTGTTTTCACCCGTTATTTAACTGATAGCAATATGAACATTAACCTTTTACCAAATGTCTTCTTAGTTCCAACATTTGTAACAGAAGAATTGGCAAATAGAATGTCTGCCTTATATACCAATACCTTACTTGACTTTATCAAAGATCACACTGATGGATGCCGCTCCCGAGCTGGCTTTCGGCGAATGGACCATGG
>CAKZZJ010000014.1 GCA_937885165.1 uncultured Caryophanales bacterium | reverse complement strand
TCTAAGACAAATCTTACATATGATGATTCATTTCTTTTTCCTCTATATGGAGTAGGAGCTAAATACGGTGAATCAGTTTCAATAAGGAGATGATCAAGAGGTATATTTTTAGCTACTTCTTTAGGTGTAACTGAATTTTTAAACGTGACTGGACCACCTAAAGATATATAAAATCCAATTTTTATAAATTCCTTTGCCATCTCAACTGAAGAACTATAGCAGTGCATTACACCTCTTAATTTACCACTATATGACTTTAAGATATTATATGTGTCTTCTGTTGCATCCCTATTATGTATGATTATCGGTAAATTTAATTTTATGGCAAGTTCACACTGCAACCTTAATAATTCTTTCTGCTCATTTTTATAAGTAATATCATAATGATAATCAAGGCCACATTCACCAATAGCGTATACCTTGTTTTTATTTACAAAATCAACTAAATCATTAAACTTATCTAAATAATTTTCGCAAGCCTCATCAGGATGAATACCAGCAGTAGGATAAAATATATCATATTTTTCACTATCTTTGTTGGCTTTAATATTGGTATCATGTGAAAATCCTACTAATATTATCTTATTTATTTTATTTTCTTTACATCTTTTTATCGCATCTTCAATATCAGGATATTCATCTGAAAACATATGTGAATGTGTATCAATCATTTTAATCACCAAACTTTTTTATAACTTTTATATCATATAAATCATCTAAACTAATTTTTGTTTTGTCTACTTCTATTATATTAACATCTAATTTTAATTTAATAGAACCTTTTATTTCTTTATAATAGCCATCAAAAAAATATTTAACATATACTATATCACCTTTATTTATATTAAATAAAGTGTCTGAAATATATGCTATTTTATCTTCTGATAAATCAGTTTTTTTCATTCTTTCATGTTCATATTCTTTTAATCTTAAGGCTTCTTTTAATCCCTTTAATGCATCAAAAGGAAGAAATTGTCTGGCTCTATCATTAGGGCTCATCTTATTCACTATTATGACCCCCTATCTGATTATTACGAATAATCGCTGTAGCATTTTCTTCATAATCCATTGCTTTAAGAACTGAATTCTTACCATATTTATCTTTGATGCTTAATATGCTTCCCCTTAATTTCTTTTCTTTTTCTACTTCCTTTAAATCAGTAAATAAGTCATATTGTTCATAACTTAAAGGCTTAATACCGCCAAAAGCGTAACCTATTCTTCTTATCAGCTTATTTTTATTTATTAATGAATCAAATAATTTTTTCGCATCATCAATAATAAAACCATATAAATTAGTTATATATGTGAGTTTAGT
>CAKZZJ010000013.1 GCA_937885165.1 uncultured Caryophanales bacterium | reverse complement strand
CAGCAAAGGTAACTTGTACTACATGTGGTACTACATTTGAAACTGGTTCAGTTCTATCAGAAATTAGAGTTGATACTTGTTCAAATTGCCATCCATTCTATACAGGTAAACAAACTTTTACTCAAGCTGATGGTAGAATTGAAAAATTCAATAAACGTTATGGTTTAAAGAACAACTAAAAATATTGGCTCAGTTGAGCCTATTTTTTTTATAAACGGAGGGTTTGTATGAATTATTATGAAAATCAAAAAGGCTGGGTTGAAGCTATAGTTGGCCCAATGTTCGCTGGTAAAACTGAAGAATTAATCAGAAGAGTCAAGAGAATGGATTATGCTCATAAAAACTATCTGATTTTCAAGCCATCAATTGATGATAGATATTCAATTGGTGAAATAGTATCACACAATAAAAAAGCTTTACAGGCTATAAATATTGAACATGGCAGTGAAATAAAAAGACATTTAAAGAAAAATACTCAGGCTATTGTAATAGATGAAGTACAATTTTTTGATAGTTCCTTAGTTGGTTATCTTAAGGATTTAGCAGATCAAGGATATCGTGTAATTTGTGCTGGACTTGATACAGATTTTAGAGGAGAACCATTCGGAGTTATAGGACCTATTTTAGCAATAAGCGAAGATGTAACTAAGCTTACTGCTATTTGTTCGTGTTGTGGTGCACTGGCTACTAAAACTCAAAGAATTATTGATGGGGAACCTGCTTGTTATGATGATCCGATAATACTTGTTGGTGAAAAAGAATCATATGAAGCAAGATGCAGAAATTGTCATACAGTCTTAAAAAATGAAAAAAAGTGATGAATATTTTATGAAAGAAGCGCTGAAGGAAGCAAAAAAGGCGCTTCTTTTAAATGAGATTCCTGTTGGCGCAGTAATTGTTAAGGATGATAAGATTATCGCTAGAGGATATAATAAAAAAGAAACTTTAGGTAACGCACTTGCCCATGCAGAAATAATAGCTATAAACAAGGCATCAAAAAAGATAGGAAATTATCGACTTAATGATACTAAAATCTATGTAACACTAGAGCCATGTATAATGTGCATGGGTGCGATTATTTCCGCAAGAATACCAGAATTAATATATGCTGCTAAAGACTTAAGATATGGATCTGTAGAAAGCTTTTTAAATATTAAAGATTATAATTTCAACCATAAAATTAATATTAAAGGTGAAATTTTAAGTGAAGAATCTAGAAATATGATAAAAGGATTTTTTAAAAATTTAAGAGAAGAAAAAAATATAAATTCCAATTATAATAAAGATATATAACAGGTTGATAAAGATATAAAAATCCATATTGACCTGTTTTATTTTACTAAAAATTTGAAACTGGATAAAAAAAGAGTTACGAAAATATTTTCATAACTCAAATTAAAGAAAACATAAAATATTTTATTTTTTCTCTTCTTTGGATTTTAATTCATCCCTAATTTCTTCTAGAAGTGCTACAACTGGATCAACCTTTGGCTCTTCAGGTTCTGGTGCTGGTTCAGGTTCAGCTTCAGCATTTCCTTCATGTGATTTTTCAAGTCTTGCTTTAAGTTCGGCTTGTTTTTTAGCTACATATTGAACAACCTTAAGAATGATAAATAATGTTAAGGCTATGAAGATGAAGTTAATGATTGCTTCAAAAAATGCACTCCAGTCAATATAGAATAATCTAGTATAATATAAATTATCTGGTCCTATTGTTAAAGCTGTTCCTGTTTCAGTAGCGGCAGCGATTTCAGCATCAGAAGCTAATTGTGAATGGAAAAGAATAGTGTATAAACCTTGACCATTAGTAATATATGATAATACAGCATTGATGATTGGCATTAAAATTTTGTTGGCAAGTGCAGTAACAACAGCACTGAACGCACCACCAATAATGATACCAATAGCCATATCTAAAATGTTGCCTTTAGTGATGAAATCTTTAAACTCTTTAAAAAATTTTTTCAACTTTTATAATCCTCCTTTCCACGAAACTAATTATAAAACAAATTTATTAATTTTTAAATAAAAAATTTATTTTACCTCAAAATCAATTGTTTTTTCTTCAAATTCAGTTTTAATTGATAAAGAGGCTTTGCCTTTTATACCTGTTGTTCTTATATATGTTCCAAGCATACCACCTTTAAAAGATAATAAGCTAGGACCGATAATTTTTATTGGCCCAGAAGTACTTAATGTGAATGGTTCCTGATAATATAGTGCCTGATTATTATTTTGGTCAAGAACTCTTATTCTTATAGATACTGCATCATATGTTGATTTTTCAGATAATGTTGTTCTAAAAGGCCTAGCATCAATATGTAATTTTTTAGCATCACCTAGTGTTACTTTTTTTACAACTTTATTATCCTTTATTGCTTCAAATGAATAAATTGTTTCTTTATCTCCCCATCCACCTATATATTTACCATAAAGTTCATAACCAAGTTCATATGTAACATGATGGAATAAAATTAGTTTTAAATATTTTAATTTATATTTAAAAGGCATTTTGGCACCATATAACAATGTTGCCTTAAGGACCAATTTCATATCATCTGATTCTTTTTTGCTGTAGCCTTCTTTGGTAATTAATAAATCACCTACAAAATCATCAACTTTAATTGGTGCGTTAGGAAGATTTTTATAATCGGTATCAGTATGATAATATTCTCTTATCAATTCATTATTTTTATATATTTTAACAGAATCAGCATTGGTAAATACCAATGATTCAAAAATATTTCCGCCTGGATAATTACCATGATTCATATTTGATGTTACATATAATGTATCAACATCATTTATTGATGAATATAAATATCCAGCTGGTTTTTTATTCCTAAACATATCCATTACGCCGTGATAACATATTTTATCTCCGCTACCAAAATCTTTATGTGTATTGTAATCAAACATACACCAAGAAAATAAACCTAAAATATCATCGCTGTCATACATTTTATCTAATCCTCTTGCGATATTTTTGGCCTGATGTTCTAAATGAAGTTCATCATCATATGATTTTGTAGGATACATGTGACCATTATATTCAGATATAAAATAAGGAATATTTATATTTGTTACAACATCTTTTTTCTTTTCTAGACCGCCACCCTGATTTTCAGGAATGAAATCATTATATGTATATACATCTTCAAGCTCTTCGCCCTTCTTATAGCATCTTACTCCGCCTGTTTGTCTTGTTGGGTCAAGTTTATGAATCATTTCATTGCTCTTTAAATAAAAATCATGGTCATCTCTTGATTCGTTGATTCTTGCACCCCAAAGAATAATTGATGGGTGATTTCTATAATCAACTACCATTTTTCTCATAAATTCAAGGGCTAGTGATTTCCATTTATCATCACCGACATATTGCCATCCTGGTGACTCAGTAAATACCATAAGACCTATTTTGTCGCACTCATCTATGAAATACTGTGACTGCATATAATGTGATGTTCTTACTGCATTTACACCAAGTTCATATTTTAAAATTCTAGCATCTTCCCTTTGAATTCCTTCTGGCATAGCGTAGCCGACATATGGATAAGACTGATGCCTATTTAAGCCAACTATTTTTATTTTCTTATCATTTAGATAAAAACCATCAGTTTTGAATTTTACTACTCTTAAACCAAATTTATCTTTATAAGTATCAATAATCTTATCGTCTTCTAATAAATTAACAACAAGCTCATATAAATTAGGATTATTTATATCCCATAATTTAGGATCCTTAAATCCTATATTTATTTTAGATATCAAGTCTTTATTATTTACTTTTTCTTTATGAATGACTTCATCTTCATATTTGATGATTACTTCATAATTTAAGGGGCTTGTTAATTCAACATTTAAATCAATATTCCAGTTATCATTATGTTTTGGCATAACAAAGACATCTTTAATATAATTATCATTAAATACATCAAGATATACATCTCTATATATACCGCCATATGTAAGGTAATCTACAACTTTGCCAAATGGTGGGATATTTAAATCTTCATTTGAATCTACAAAGACTTTTAATTTATTGTTTCCTTTTTTTAGATAGTCCTTTATATTGATACTGAATTTATCATATCCGCCTTCATGAACAAGTATTTCTTTATCATTTAAAAATATTGTTGCTTTATGTGCAACACCTTCAAATGTTAAAAAAATATTTTTATCAAGGTATTTATTTAAATTTATTTCTTTTTCATAACTTGAAATAAACTGATAAATTTCCTGATCAAAATAGTTAAAAGGTATTTCCTTTACAGTATGTGGTATATCTACAATTTCTTTTTCTTTTTTATCATTAGTAAATAACCAGTCATTATTAATATAAATTCTTTCTATCATTTAAAATCACCATCAGTAATTTTATCATATTTTTAAAAATATTTATATCTTTATGAATGAAATTACAAAAAAAATTGTTGTTATGAATTAAAATATTAGCATTATATCTTATTTTATGTTAAAATAAACTTCAATTGTAAATAACTAATGAAAGGAATTTTAGATATGGATGCATATGTTTTTAAAAATAATAGAAAAAAGATAACTGATCAAATGGTTGATAATTCAGTATTTGTCATTACATCAAGAAAAGAAGGAAATGATGATATATTCAAACAGTCTTATAACATCAATAGGAATTATTTTTTTGTAAGTGGTGTAATGGAATTTGAAAATGTTGTCGTACTTTCAAAAATAAATGGTAAAATAAGTGAAAAAATTTATATTAATCCTTATGATGAATATAAGGCAAAATGGGTTGGCGCTCCACTTTCTAAAGAAGAGGTTATAAAAAGAAGCGGAATAGAAGATGTTTCTTATTTGTCAAAATTAAATGTTGAATTAGACAGGATTCTTGATACTATTAGTATTTTATATCTAGATTTAGTTACACTGGGTGCTACAGATGAACTTGATAGTGAACATCTTTTCGCAAATAAAATAAAAGAAAGAAAGCCATGGGTAATGATTTATAATGGTAGATTATTATTCCAGCATGCAAGAACTATCAAACAGCCTGAAGAAATAGATGTGATGAGAAAAGCTATATCTATCACAAATAAGGGCCTTGAAAATATATTATCTCATATTGGAGAAATGTATGAATACCAGCTTGAATCATATTTTGATCAGGCAATTAAATATTTTGGTGCAACAGGTTATGCATTCCCTACTATTGCCGCAAGTGGTCTTAACGCAACTTGCCTTCATTATATGGAAAATAAGGATTTGGCTAAAAATGGGGATTTAATTTTATTTGATTTGGGATCAAGTGTAGATATGTATTGTTCTGATATATCAAGAACATTCCCTGTTAATGGTAAATATACTCCTCGTCAAAAACAGATTTATAACATAGTATTAAATGGTCAAAAGTTGGTATTTAATACAGCAAAGCCAGGAGTAACAACAAGGGATTTACAGGAAACATTGGTTAAATATTTCCAAGTAGAACTTAAGAAAATTGGCTTGATTAAAGAAGATAGTGAAGTATCAAAATATTATTATCACGGGGTAAGCCATCATATCGGCCTTGATTGCCATGATTTATGTGATTACACACCACTTAAGCCAGGTTCAATAATATCTAATGAACCAGGATTATATATTAAAGAAGAAGGTATTGGAATCAGAATTGAAGATGATATTTTAATTACTGAGGATGGTGCTGAATGGTTAAGCAAAGAAATTATTAAAGAACCTGATGAAATAGAAGAATTTATTAGGAGTCACCGAAAATGAATAAAACCACATTAAAAAATTATGCAAAGCTTATTGTAAGAAAAGGTGCTAATGTTCAAAAAGGACAAGATGTTATAATAGAAGCGAATGTTTCTGATGAATATTTCATCAAATATGTTGTAGAAGAAGCGTATAAGGCTAAAGCAAGAAAAGTTACTGTTGAATGGAGAAGCAGCGAAATAAGTATCCTTAATTATAAATATGCAAGTGTTGATACTTTATCTAAACTTGAGGATTGGGAGATAAAGAAGCTTGAAGATAAAGTAAATAAGCTTCCTGCCCATATTTATATAACATCTGATGATCCAGATGCCTTTAACAAAGTTAATCAAGAAAAAGCGACTAAAATAAGAAAAATAACTGGACCAATCTACAAAAAATATAGCGATCAGATGGATAACAAATATCAGTGGACTATCGCTGGTATACCTTCCAAAAAATGGGCCAAAAAAGTATTCCCTAATGAAAGAGAAAATAAAGCAGTAGAGTTATTGTGGGATGCAATACTTAAGACAACAAGAATGTATGGTAATCCAATAAAAAACTGGGATGAACATAATAAAAATTTAAAAGAAAAATATAAATTATTAAAT
>CAKZZJ010000012.1 GCA_937885165.1 uncultured Caryophanales bacterium | reverse complement strand
AAAATGTTCAATTATTTAATTAAAAAATAACTTTATAAAAATATACAAATATAAATATGATTAATTTACCAAAAGTAGAGAATAAAATTATTCAAAATAAATTAGAAATAAATATCGAACCTGATATATCTCTACAAAAAAAGGTTCAATTTCTTTCAGATAATTTAGATAATAAATCTGGCATAAAAAATCCAATTAATTTAGATGAAATTTACAACTCAAAAAATAACGACAAATTCATTAAAACTGGAAATAAAATTTTTTATATAAAAAGTAGATCAACTTTTCATAGAAGAAATAAAGATAAGAATCATGTGATAAAATTAAAAAATAATATGTATTTCAATAGATATCTACCAGGGTGTTCTCCTTATGATCCTTATTTAATAAAAGTTTGTAAAAATGCAATCATTAAAGTAAAAGATCAATTGCCTAATTATAGAGATATTATTAAAAGAATCAATACTGAATTCGGAATTGAGGAAGAATATATTCATAAAAGATTCAATAATAATAAATTAATTAAAACTTATAATACTTTAGATGAATTTAAAACTAATTATACTAAGGAAAATAATTTAACGAGTATAAAAAAAATTAATTTAGAATCAAAAGGAACCAATAAATTAGAAAATAAACAAAAGTAAGCTTATATATTATAATATGCATTTTTAATTTAGAAAAAAAAATTGGAAAGAATTAATATTAAAGACAGAAAATAATATTGATACAACAATAAGTCCTAAAAATGAAACAAAGGAGCAAAAAATATCATTAAAAGAAAAAAATATACAAAAACTGAAAAATAAATACAAAATGGCGACTCGAAAATTAATATTAATAAATCATATTAAATATTTGAGTTCGAATAATATAACAGTTAGAGAATTTTTAGACAAAAATCCTTTTCCTCAAAGACCTTTTGAATTAAAGGGCAGTGAAGAGTTTTTAGATTATGTGAAATTTAATAATTTTGACATGGTAAAACAAGCATTGAATATTACTGTTAAATATTTATATCAATATGATTCTCAGGCAAGAGTATATTTGATAGCAGAAAACTATACTGCTAAATTACAATATTACATGATTGAAAGAGAAAATAATTTTGATATGACTTTATCATATGTTAATTTACCTTCTACATTAGCATCAATTGGGGACTATGCATTTGCTTATGGCGGATTAACAGATATCACTATCAACAATGGAAAATTAGGTAAATACATGTTCTATGAAAATGATAAATTAGAATGTGTTACAATTCCTTCATCTATAATTTCTATTGGGGATTATGCATTTGCTGAATGTGATAATTTATGGGATATTAATTTTGCATCAGGCGAATATGAACTTGCTTCAAGTTATGATAATGATACTCAATATTATATAGCTAAAGATTATTATCTATATGTTAATATAACAGAATTAATGCCATATAGAAATTATAGTGAATTATATTATATTGATAATAATGAATATGTAAAAGTTATACCTGAAAATGATGCTTATGATTTATCTAAGACATATTATAAGAAAGTGACTCAATATATTCCTGCTGATGTAACTGAAACTACTTTTGCATCTAATACTTATTATGAAGAAACAAAACAGGGTCTAGTTATATTAGGTAATTATATGTTCTTCAATGATGATAATATTAAGTCAGTAATTTTACCAAATTCTATTGGTAATGGTAGAGAAAATGCATATAAAGGTAATGCTGGTGTAGCCGTATTTGAGGATTGTGATGGCTTAATTAAAGCTTATGTAAACGGACCTAAGATAGGCAATTACACATTTGCTGAAGATTATAATTTAGAAGCAATCGTTTGGATAGATGAAATTATTAATGAACTTGGCGCATACGCATTCTATAATGATTTCAACTTAACTCATGTTGGTAATACTAGTGAAGCAAGTATCAAACTTCCTAAATTAATTAGCGTAGTTCAGCCTTACACATTCTATAATTGTAGAAGTATAACTAAGATTGTTATCCCAACTAATATCTCTACAGTTGCAGAACACGCATTTGATGGTTGTAATGGAGTAAAAGATACAAGAGTAGAAGGCGAGGATTTATCTAGTTATGAAGGTGACGGCCTAATATTCGAAACTGAATTAGTAAATGGCGAATTAGTTGGTATCAAGAAGATTTCTGATTCAGCATTTAAGAATTTATCTCAGATTAAGCACTTAATCATCCCTGCAACAGTTGAAAGTATAACCTTAGGTGCGTTCAATGGCCTATCTAGTCTTGAATATATCCAGCTTCCATTTGCCGGACAAGAAAGAGCTAGAGTTGATGAAACTGAAACAGACAAGCATTTATTTGGTTATATCTTTGGTATTACAGAATATTATAATAGCTATTTAGTATCTCAAAGATATTCAGAAGCTACCGAGTCTGCAAAGAGTTCATATTATATCCCAAGAGGATTAAAATATGTTGTTATAACTGATGATTATAAGATTACTTATGGTGCTTTTAATGGTATGTCATCACTTGTTGATATAGTACTTCCAGAAGGCGACACACTAGAACAAATCGATTCTTATTCATTTGAAGGCTGTTCTAGTTTAAAGAGTATCGTTATTCCTTATAGTGTAACTTCACTTGGTAAAGATGCATTCAAGAACTGTTATGGCTTAACAACAGTAATATTTGAAGATAAAGATGGCGCATATTCAATTGAATATATCGGCGCTACAGCATTTGAAAACTGTGTAAGTATCAAAGAATTGATAATTCCTGATTCTGTTAAAGTTATCAATAAGGGCGCATTTGCTGGAATGGTATCTCTAGAAAGATTAACAGTGCCATTTATCGGTTATGAAATTGGTGGTAATCACGTTCATTACGAAAAAGCATCTACAGTTTATAGCAGTGCCATAACATATTATTCATATCAGTATCAGCCTCATAATTTTGCTGATGAAACAAGTTTTAATAATTATATTGCTGCAAATAATGAATTATATGTTAAGAATGGATATAAATATATTTCTAAATATTATTTAATGAATAGTTATAATTCTATAACTTATTATATCTATGATGATGTAAAAAATGAATATGTTATAAAGCCATTTGCAAATAATGATGAAGGCTTAAATTATGATGGTAATCTATATATAAGAGAAGATAATTATGAATTAGTTACATCAAAATCTTCATATGCTTCAAATGAATCATATTATGATAAAGTTATGAATGTATATGATAATGAATTAACTAACTCTAATTATGAATTCTATTCTAATGAATTATATATTCAGATAACTGACTTATATGATGATCAGTTTGGCTGGTTCTTTAGTGGATCTTCTACTCCAACATATATAATTTATGATGAAATAAATGAAGTATGGACTAAACCATATAGTACTACAATAAATTACAAAGACTTCGTAACATTTACACAGAAGATTTTAGTAGATAATACTACATATTCAGTAAATTATTATTTACCTATATCACTTCAGTATGTAAACATCACAAGTGAATCATTAATCAACTATGGTGCATTCATGAATATTAAGACTATAAAAGAATTAGTATTCGGTGAAGAAAATTTAACAAAAATTGATGATTATGCATTCTATAATATGTATTATAGTGAATATCAAAATACTATTGAAATTTATGGAAAGATAACTTATATATTACCAGGTTTAACTTACTTAAATAAGACTGCTACATATAATGAAATTAGTGATGAAGAAGCAAAAACATCAACTGATAAATTATTTGTATTAGAAAATGTATATAAGAAGACTACAAATGGTAATTATAGTGCCGAATTCGTAGAACTAGAAGATAATGTTGCAAGTACTTATCCATATCAGTTATATGTTTTATATGATAATAATTATACTGAAGCAATCTACGCATCAGGCTCTGGTCTTACTTATTATAAGGCAGTAATGACAGAAGCAGCTGGTGGTAATTTCAAATCATTAGGCACAAGATATGTAGAAACAGAATATATTGATAATACTTATACATATTATAAAGAAGATATTATAAGCACGCTTAACATACCAGCTAATGTAACATCAATTGGTGCTTGGTCTTTTGCAAATGATTCAGTTGTAAGAGTACAGCAAGAAAAAGCTAATCAAGATGATTATCAGACTGTATTTGTATCAAGTCTAGAATCAATTACTATACCATCAAATATAACTACTATCGGTGATTATGCATTTGCATATAATGGTTCATTAAGACAAATTACATTAAATAATGGAATAATCGGTAATTATATGTTCGCATATAGTGATTATACTGATGTTTCATCAAATTTAAGTGGTTTAGTTAATGTAACTATTCCTGCAAATATTGAAACTATCGGGTCACATGCATTCTTTGATATCAATTCATTAGAAAATATAACTATAGAAAATACATTAATAGGCGATTATATGTTTGCTGAAGATGATAATCTTAAGACTATCACTATACCAGCAAGAGTTACTGAGGTTAGAGCATACGCATTTGCATATAATGATTCATTAGAATTCATCAATATCGAAAATAATATTATCGGTGATTATATGTTCTACGCTGATAAAGCATTGACATATGTAGATGTAACTAATAACGGAAATGGTATGAATATTGATGGTAGTATCGGTTATGCAGCATTTGGTGCTGATATTAGTCTTACTACAATGGTATTACCATTTGTAGGTAAACATAAATATACATCTGATACCATTGAATCATTATTTGGTTATATATTCGGCCATATTACACTTGCTGATACAATAAGTGCATATAAGGCTCAGTATGTGACAAAAGCCGAGACTACAGATTCTGTTATTTACAATAAGAATAGGGATTATACAATAAGTGGTGTAACTTTAGTTAAATCAACTTATACTAAAGAAAATGCAACTGCAAATGTTCCTACTTATAACGATAATAAGACTAAAGTAGAAGCTCTATTAGAATCAACTAGCCAAAATCCATTTGAATTCTATATTCCGACATCATTAATAAATGTAACAGTCAAGTTAGATACAATTATCGGCTATGGCGCATTTATGAATGAAATTAATTTAGTTAATGTTAATGTAAATAATGTTGAAAACATTAAAGATTATGCATTCTATAATGCAACATCATTAATTAACTTCAATAATACAGCTAATACTAATTTTGTAACATATAATGTAAATAATATCGTAGTTGATGCAAATAATCATATAGTTATTAACACTGCAACAACCGCTCAAAATAGTTTAATTAACATCACTACAGCAAGCGAAAATAATTTAATAATTGGTAATTATGCCTTTGCTAGAGACATTGCTGCAACTTCACTTTATGTAAGTAGTAAAGTTTTGAGTGTAGGTTCTTTCGCTATGGCTTATATGAATAGTTTAACTGATGTTGATTTAGATAATAATATGATAAGTGATCATATGTTCTATTTTGATTATTCACTTGTTAATGTAGAAGTTAAATCAAATATCTCAACAATCGGTTATGCAGCATTTGGTAGAACAATTAATTTAACTACATTATCTATCCCATTTGTAGGATATATGGCTAATGCTACAATTAAAGCAAATAGTGATTTGACAAATGACATGTATTTATTAGGTTATATCTTCGGTAAAGAAATAGAAACTGAATTTGTAACTCCATATAATGTATATGAATTAGCTAAAGAATCATACATAGAATATGATGAAAATGTAAATAACGATACTTTTGCTACATATAAATTAACAGAAACTAACCAAGTATATGATGATAATACATTTAATACTAATGCATATATCAGATATTACATACCAACATCATTAACTACACTTAATGTAACTGACGATAATGTTATATCTTATGGTGCACTTATGAATGTATCAACATTAGTAAATGTTAATTATACAAATGTCGTAAGCATTGAAGATAGAGCATTCATGAATATGGATAGATTAATCAATATCAATAATAATGAAGTTGTATCAGGCTTCTTAAATACTTATACATTAAATTTATTAACTGTTGATTATGATACATTAACAACTACATATGTTCCTGTAACTACATATCAAGGGAATATAATTTATTTCACATCTACTGATGGAAATACTTATTCTCCAACTCTTATTACAGATAGTGATACATTTAATACAGTAGTTAATAAAGCAAATATTACATTATATAAGGCAACTATTTATTATAAAGATGTACTTAATTTAACAAACATCGAATCTATTGGTAAATATGCATTCTATGATTCAGATAGCTTTAGATCAGTTGTAACATATGATGCACTTACTATGATAGGCAATTATGCATTTGCTGATGCATATGACAATAATAGGGGTAGTTTAAAGAATATTGATATTAAGGGAACATATATCGGTTCATATATGTTTGATAATCAAGATAATTTAACCTATTTAGTAGTACAAGAAAGTGTTACAAGAATTGATGATTACGCATTTAATGATACTGATGGATTCGTTAATTTAGATTATAACCAGATTATCTTCAATAATAAGATTGTAGGAAGATATATGTTTAATGATTCATCAAATATCGAATCAATTGATTTCTCACATAATGAGGTTAAATCTAATAATGAAAGAACAACTGAAAATGATATGCAAACTATAGGTTATGGTGCGCTTCAAAATAACACATCGTTAATTAATGTAATAATTCCATTTGTAGGTAATCATAAATATAGTTCTGAATCAGAAGAATCATTGTTCGGATACATATTTGGTGATATGTACTTTAATGATACTTATAATAATTTATATAACAATCAAGATAATGGTTATGAATCAAGATTATCTATTGCGGTTGCTGCTAAGAAAGATGAATTAAGTAAAACGTCATTAACAGAAGATGAGGAAGCTGAAGTTAGAAAAGAAGTTTTAGCAGGCCTAAGAAATGATGCAATTACAAGCCTTGGTATAACTGGCTTAACTAAGGTAGTAGAAAGATATTCTGATACATCAATATCTTATACATATTTCTTACCATCTACATTAAAATATATTAAAGTAACTAATGATAAAGTTATCGGCTATGGTGCATTTATGGATGTATCAATGGCTAAATATATTATCTTGCCAGATAACTTAGAAGAAATTCATGCATATGCATTTGATGGCTGCACAAGCTTAACTTCTATAACTATCCCATCATATGTTAAATCAATCGGTGAATACGCATTTAATGCTAATGAGGCATTGACTGCTGTAACATTTGCAGTAAATAATCTAAGTAGTGCAGAATTAGCATTAAGAGATGCAAATTCATTCTTACTTACAATTAATAGAGGTACATTTAGAAATTGTTATGTGCTTAATGAAATAATTTTACCAAATACTATTACAAGTATCGGTGATGTAGCATTTGAAAATTGTAATTCATTAACTGTTACTGCAAATGGTGGCTATTTAGTTCCAGAATCAGTTGTTACAATCGGTAATTATGCATTCTATCATAATATCGCTTTAACTACAGTTAAACTATATGATACAAATCTAGTATCAATTGGCTTTGGTGCTTTTGGCAAGTGCTACAATATCGAATCTATGGAAGTTCCGTTTGTTGGTGGCGTTAGTGCAAAAGATAAGCCAACATTAACTGAAGAAACATTATTTGGTTATATATTTGCTGATGCATCAAGAATTCAGAATGTAGGATATCAATATAATTCATCAACAATGATGCAAATAAAGACATCATATACATATGGATATATTTATGATGATGTGAATAATAATAGATGTTATGTTAATGAATATGAATATAGTTATGATAATCAGAATGATTCAACTGATAAATATTATGGTTTAACAAAGATAGTTCAATATCTTGTAACTAATTTAAATGTTGATGATTTAAGAGATGATAATTATACAAATATAACTGAAACTGATAATATAAATAACATTTATGTATATTATGTTCCAACATCTCTTGTATCTATTAAGATTACAAAAGATACAACTATCGCTTCATATAGTTTTGATGGTGTAACAACAGTAGAAAATATTAATTCAAGTACTGTAATAACAGTATCTGATTATGCATTTAATTTCTCAGGTGTTAAGAATGTAACATTAACTAGTGCTAATGTTATAGGACAAAGAGCGTTCAACCATTCACAATCATTATTAACTGTTGATACTCCGGTAGTTGAAACGATAAGCGATTACGCATTTAATGATGCAATAAGTCTTACTACAGTTACTGCTCCAAATGTTATAACTATTGGTAATTATGCATTCTATAATGATGTAAAATTAGAATATTTCAATGGTAGTAGTTACCACGTAACAATACCTGAATCAACAACTAATATTGGTGAATATGCATTCTATAACAATACAAGTATTGAATCTATCTATTTAGGATCTAATGCCAATATTATAGGTACACATGCATTTGCACATAACGAAAAATTAACATTAATCAAGTTTACTAACAAGACTATCGGCGATTTCATGTTCTCATATGCAACAGAACTTCAAGTATTAAATGTTCCTGCATCTATTACTTCAGTTGGTGTTAATGCATTTGAATACAATACAAAACTTGGTACATTATTCAACACCACTATAGAAGGCTATTATAGCGTAGGCCAGGATGAGGTTAAGATATTGACTGAAGCTGGTTATGAAAGATTATATGAATTAATCTGTCTTGAAAATACAGTAATCAGCGAAAATATGTTTAAGGGTTGTACAGGCTTAGTAGGCTTTACAATTCCTGATAATATTACATCTGTTGGTTATGCAGCATTTGACCAGTGTATTAACCTTGAAGGTATAAAGATACCATATGTCGGCGGAACTAAATACCCAGTAGAAAAGGTTGTTATTGACGGAACTCCTGAAAATGTCGCAATCGACTCATCTACATTCTCATCTGACCATAGAGGTACATATTTGTTCGGTTATATCTTCGGTCAAACCGTAGATGATGGCGAATATGAAGTAACACAATATTATCATTCTAAGAAGATTGAAGGTGTATCTGGTCGTCTTGATACAGACTTAATCCAGGATCCGGTATATTATGGTACAGGTAAATATTATATACCAGAAAAACTTGTATCAGTATATATTTCTAATGGTACAGAAGGCACAGCTAATTTAGGTGAAATAGCTATTGGCCATGGCGCTTTCATGTATTGTGGAAAGATTAAAAATATTCATTTGCCAGATACTTTGGAATATATCGGTAGATATGCATTCTATCATTCAGGTATTTCAACAATTGAAATTCCTGCAAATGTTAAAACTATCGGTGATGGTGCTTTATCTGGTACTGATATTTCTGAAATCGTAATCAACAACTCCGAAATCGGTGTAATGCAGTTCTTCGATTGTGATTACCTAAAGAAGGTAACAATACTTTCTGATGTTGTTACAATTGGTTATGCAGCATTTGGTGGGTGTACATCACTTGAAGAGATTGTTATGCCATTCGTTGGTAAGAATTACTATTCTAATACAACTATTAATTCAGAAGAGCATTTGCTTGGCTGGATTTTTGGTAATGCCCAGTCTAAGAATCAAAGTGATGTTTATCAAGCACAGCAGAAATATGCATCAGGTGCTTCATCATATAATACTTATTATATTCCTGCATCATTAAAGAAGGTTGTAATAACATCTGATACAACTATTGGCTATGGCGCATTTATGAATTGTAGGAACCTTGAAGTAATAATTCTTCCTGATGGTTCAACATATAATTATGTAACTAACGATAATATCGCAAGAAGCAAAGCTATGTCACTTCTTGAAGTAATAGAACCATATGCATTCTATGGCTGTACTAATTTAGTCGGTGGATACTATTATGCAACTTCAATTTCTGCAAATGCAGAATTAAATGATGATGGTAAAGATCACGCTAAAGGCGATGCAGTACAGTTATATCACTATATTTCTACAGTCAAGACTTATATTGAAACTTATGTTACATTAGATAAATATAATAATACTAAGACTTCAGTTTCTACAACATATCAAGAAGAAAACGTAACAGCTACTAATTTCGAAACTTATATGAATAGTGGGAATTATGTTAAAGCAACTTCATATAGCCAAAGTACAAATTATTATAGTTTTGAACAAATAGCTTATGAAAATATTTCTAGTACAAACTATGGAAAATATTATTTCAAAATAAATAATGAATTCGCAAAAGCTACTGCTTATGCTGAAACATATACATATTATGATAAGACTCAAGTTAATGTAACAAGTGTAACAAGTGAAAATTATAATGATTATTATGTATTAACTTATGGTTTATATCTGCTTAATGAAGATGAAGCAAGATATGTTCTTGATAATCATAACACATATTATAATAATCTTGCTTATTATGAATATAATAATAATGAATATGTTCAGGTAACTGTGAATGCAAATAATTATCAGTCAAATACATATTATATTAAGACTTATGTAACACCAGTATCATTTGATGCTACATATTCATCTGATAATATATATTATGTAAGAACAGTATCTGAAGGCACAAGTGATTTATATATTCAGACAACTCTAAATTTATCATCATATCACGTGAATACATATTACTTAAAGAGAGATTATACACCAGTTACAATCAATTCAATGTCTGAATTTGAAAGTTATACATCTAATCTATATAAGAATACTGAACGTACAAATTTAGTTGTTAAAACTGACTTCAGTTATGTTAAAGCAACTTCATATAATGATGGTGTAACATATTATAGCTTTACTGCAACAACTGATGATACTCCATATGCTTCAAATAAAACTTATTATGAGTGTACAAACGATACATATCAAATAACAAATGATACTTCATTTGATTCAAATAAGACTTATTATGAAATTTCAGAAGTTAAAGCAACTTCAGCAAATTATAATTATTATTATGTATTTGAACAATATACTTGTTATTTATCTAAAGTATCTTATTATCTATGTGAAGATAATGATTTTGATAAGACAAAGACATATTATTCATTATCAGCTAAAGAAAATTCATTTGCAATTACTAAACTTTCATATAATAAGAGATATGCAAATCAGCATTTATTACATAATGCAGCACAATTCTTAATTATACCTGAAAGTGTACATACAATTGGTGAATATGCATTTGCAAATTGTACTAAACTAACTAATATTAAATATTTAGGTAATGATACTTATATTAAGATACCTAGTATTTATGAAGAAGGCAAGACATATTATGTATTATCTGGATATAAATATGATCCAATTACATTCAGTTCATCAAGTGTATTTAATTCATTTATAACTGATACAACATTATATGTTCTTAAAAATGATTGTTATGTAAAAGCAGATTCATATGATTCAAATAATATGTATTTTGAAAAAGTTGATATTCTTGGTGATAAATATACTATAGTGAATAAAGATGTTGTAAATTCATCAAATTTTGGTAAATATTACGTTAAATCAAATGATTCATATGTAAAAGCAGATTCATATGATCAATCTGAGATATATTATGCGAAAGAAGAGAACGCGGTTATTGACTATTACTATGCTAAATTAAGTATTGCAGATGAAACTGCATTTAATAACGCTAAAAAAAATAAGACTATTTACACAATTAATAGTAATACTGAATATGATAGTACCACACTAGAAACTGCAACTACTTACCGTGAAAACCAAGTATATTATAATTATGTAACAACATATAGTAATGCTAATATTGTTGATGCTAGCAATTTCAACAATTATGAAGATACTTTATATACATTAGTAAATGGTTCATATGTTGAAGTATTAATTAATTATGATGAGAGTAAACAATATCTAAGATATGATTCAGCTAATGATGAATACGTAAATATTCCTATTCAAAATGTAGCAGAATATAAACAAAACATTGGTAAGCTATATTATCATAATGATGGTGTAACTGTTATTAATGAACATACATTTGATAATTCAGGATTAGTTTCATTCTGGAATAAATATAGTAATGCTATAGTTGAAAATAATACATATGCTGAGGTAGCGGATGGTGCTTCATTTGATGATAGCATAACATATTATGAATTTACTCAAGTATCTAATGTTACATTGTCAAACTACAAACTATATTATGTGCTTGATGATAATAAATATATTCCTGCAACTACATACGATAACGTTACTTATTATGAAATTTCAGAAGTTAAAGTAACTTCAGCAAATTATAATAGTTATTATGTTGAAGTAGAAGGTGCATATAACTTTAATAATATTGGATTATCATTTGATAATAAAATCACTGAAATTAAAGATTATGCATTTGCTAATACATCATCTTTAAGAAAAGTAGTATTTAATGATAATATTGGTACTATTGGTGATCATGTATTTGATTCTGCAGGTATAAACGATATTACAATTGATAATGAAGTATTAGGCAATTATATGTTCAACAACAATAATTCACTTGAAGGAGTTGTAGTTCCTGCTAAGGTAAAAACAGTAGGTGATTATGTATTTGCTGAAACTGATAATCTAACAAATCCAGTTATCTTTAATAGCACAATCGGTAATTACATGTTCTATCATGCAAGTAGATTAGCATCATTTACAAGTGCTAATTATGATAAAGCTGTATTAACTAATATAGGATATGCAGCATTTGGTGAAACTGTAAGTCTAGAAACTCTAGAATTACCATTTGTTGGTGCACATAAATATAATAATGAAAAACCAGAAGAAGCTGTTTTAGGATATATCTTTGGAACAACTAATCAATATAATGTTGATAACATCTTAGTTCCAGTAGTTCAAAGATATTCTGATTCTGTGGCTTCAACAACTTATTATATGCCTACATCATTAAAGAATTTCATAATCTTGAATGATAATGTAAGTGATACAGTTATTGGTTATGGCGCATTTATGAATGTCGCTATTAAGAACATTATCTTTGATACTATCACAACTATTATGGATTATGCATTCTATAATGCAGATAATTTAGTATATGTTGGTAAGAGTGTACAAAATATTTCTACAACTAACTTTGAAACATTAGTAAATAATGGCTTATATGTTGAGGCTAATGGAGAATATGTACAAGTAGATGGTAGTGCAACATATGATTCAACTAAGATTTACTACACTAGAAGTGGTAGTGAAGGAACA
>CAKZZJ010000011.1 GCA_937885165.1 uncultured Caryophanales bacterium | reverse complement strand
GATTCTCTGATCTTTTTTTCCATTATTTCTTTATCAATTATCTTATCCATTTTTTTTGCCTTTTTTCTTTAAATAAAAAATTAAAGTGATAACAGCTATTAATAACAATGATGAGGCTACGATAATTAATATTTTATTTTCATTCCAGATAGTATATATTTTATTTTCTTCCTCTTTTGCTACAGGTACTGTATTTATCGAATCAATAACATCTAGTTCAGTTTTAATACTTACTTTTTCTTTTGTATTTCTATCGATACCTGTAATTGTAATTTCATATTTACCTGCTCCCTTAATACTTGAAGCAAAATAATCACTCTCAATTTCTATTTCATCTAGGCTAGATAAATCTATATTGTTTGATAATAATAAAATCAATTTGTCTTTCGTTAATATCTCATCAACATTTATTACAATTAAATAATCATCTTTAAATCCTATTGTAGGCACATCAGTATCAACTAATTTTACATTGAAATATACTGTACTGGTGTTATTTGAACTATCTTTTGCTTCAATTCTCATTTTGTAGGTGCCAACTTTTTTTGTTGTGTTATAGCCTTGGGCATCATATAGTGAATATGTAGCATTATTATCATATTCATCAACTACACTTATATATTCTTTTATATCATTCATTGTCAAAAAATTAGTAGTTGTTGATATGATTTCTTCTGGCACAACAACAGCTGGTGCGATATTATCTATTACATTAACACTAAAACTTACAGAATTAGTATTATTTGCTTCATCAGTAAATGATATTGATATATTATAAGTTCCACATTTTGCCTTAAACGTTTTATATGATGGTGCGCTATTATATTCATTTAAAGTAATATTATAATTGATTTTATCTTTTGCTGATACATTATCTGAATAATTTACATTGTTAACCAAATCAGAATCAGATAAAGTTTCATTATAAGTGATTGTCATATCTGATGCTATTAATGTTGGTTTAGTTATATCAACAACCATTATATTGAATACCTTAGAACATGTATTATCAAATAAATCTGATACTGTTGCTGTAAAAGAATATGTGCCTACACCTATTTTACCGTTTGATAGAACATAATTGTTATTTGATATAACTATCTTGCTTGTTATATCTCCTTCTGTTTTGTCATAGGCTGTAATTTGAGATTTTATGGTTTCAAAAGATATAGGATTATCAACATCAACTATGAATGTCGGTGCTTCTAAATCTATAAATTCATCTGATAATACTCTTTTTGTTTCGGTTACAATGAAACCAAAATCATACAAGCAATGCCTCTCATAATTATTATCAGCAGTAGAAAATTTGGGAAATACATGGGAACCAAAATTATTATTTTGAGCATTTGCTAATAGCGTACAAGTAAAATCTTCGTGAGGTACTACCATTAAAAGATCACCATCATAGCTTCCTTCTACCATATCACATATATAATCGTTTATATATTGTAATATAGCCTGATCATGTTCTGAATAATCTTCATAACTATAATCGCCATCGCAGAATTCGTCGCAGTTAAATGTATAGGTACTTATTTCTTTTTCAAAAATATTAACTCCATATGCAGCTTTAAAAAAATAATCTACGCTTAACTCAAGATCTCCTCTATAGCTATCATCATCTACAAATGGTTTGATAAAATATATGCTGTCTTTTTGAAAAGTTATAGTACTAGATGCATTAAAATCAAATTCATAATTGGTATATCCCATCGCGTCGACATACGAATGTGAATTTTCAAAGATAATGTGACCTGCATTAGTAA
This sequence comes from uncultured Caryophanales bacterium, assembly GCA_937885165.1. Classification (GTDB taxonomy): domain Bacteria; phylum Bacillota_I; class Bacilli_A; order Acholeplasmatales; family Anaeroplasmataceae; genus Anaeroplasma. The sequence continues at coordinate 8,824 of CAKZZJ010000011.1, read as the reverse complement.
GATTCTTTTCTGAAAGATAATAATACTGCAAGAAAAACTTTGCTTTGCTGGCTGCCCAGGTATCAAGTTGGGATATTAAGAAATCTACAACCTCATCTTCGGTAACATTTTCAGATAATAATGTCTTCTTAATTTCTTCATCTTCAAATGTTTGGGACTCCTTTGATACATTATTTCCTGTTAGGAAAAAACTAAAAACTAATAATAAAACTAATAATATTTTCATCTTATTCCTCCTCTTTTATAGTTTATTATTTTTAGCGAAACTACCCCTTAAAAAAATAGTTACATATATAATAAATACAAGTTAGAGGGTTAAATTCTCAAAAAATTTTTTAAAAACTTAATTTTTTTTGATTTTTAGACATAAAAAAGAGCTGAAATAGTAAATTTCAATTCGAAAAATTATTTTTACAGCTCCAAGAAATATATTATGAAATTGTTTCAGAATTTAAAGTAAAAGAAAAACTATGGGGTGAAGAAAATTCAAAATTTTTTAAATACCTAAAAATTAAAAAACTCAAGCCATAATATTTGACTTGAGCGAAATATCTGATAATTAATTAAACATTGCTGTTGATAAATATCTTTCACCAGTATCTGGAAGCAGTGCGACAATTGTTTTACCTTTATTTTCTTTTCTTTTTGCAAGTTCTACTGCAGCAGCTAAAGAAGCACCTGATGAAATTCCCACAAGAAGTCCTTCTTTTCTTGCAGATAATCTCCCCATCTCAAAAGCCTGTTCATTTTCAATAGTAATTATTTCATCATAAATACTTGTATTTAGTGTATCAGGAACAAAACCAGCACCAATACCCTGGATTTTATGCGGACCAGCTACACCCTTTGATAAAACAGGTGATGTTTCTGGTTCTACAGCAACAACTTTAATATTTTTATTTTGTTCTTTTAAATATTTACCTACACCTGAAATAGTACCTCCTGTACCAACTCCAGCAACAAAGATATCAACATTACCATCTAAATCATTATATATTTCCCTTCCTGTAGTAAGATAATGAATTTCAGGATTAGCCATATTAGTGAATTGTGATGGAATAAATGCATTAGGTATTTCTTTTGCTAATTCTAGAGCTCTTGCAATAGCGCCTTTCATACCTTTAGCACCTTCAGTTAAAACAAGTTCAGCACCATATGCTTTTAAAATATTTCTTCTTTCAACTGACATCGTTTCAGGCATCGTAAGAATTATTTTTAAGCCCTTTGATGCAGCAACCATTGATAACCCGATTCCAGTATTACCACTTGTCGGTTCAATTAATACTGTATCTTTATTTATTAATCCTTTCTTTTCTGCATCTTCAATCATAGCCTTAGCGATTCTATCTTTAACACTGCCTGCAGGATTAAAGAATTCAACCTTGGCAATTATTTTAGCTTCTAAATTAAATTCTTCTTCTAGATTTTTTAACTCAACAACTGGTGTATTGCCAATTGTATCAATAATTTTATTGTATAATTTCATTTTTTTCTCCTTTTTATACTATTCCTATATATTTAGTAGGATTTATCTTGATTTAATTATAGCACTATGTTATAATATTGTCAATATAATTAAATGTAACGAGGAAGAAAATATGAAATTAACATCTAAAACAATATGTTCAATTAAATTATTTGTGGATTTAGGAGAACATTATAATGAAGGATTTATATCACTTACTGATATTGCAGAAAGAAAAGATATTTCAAGAAAATTTATGGAACAGATTATTCCTTTATATAAAAACAGTGGTTTAATAGTTGGTGCTAGAGGTAACAAAGGTGGATATATGTTATCTAAAAAGCCATCATTAATAAATCTAAAAGATATAATTTATATTTCAGAAGGTAATATGGCAAATAATAGTTTTTCTTATTCACCTTTAGATTATTATTTAAATGATTTAGATAAATATACTTATGAATATTTATCAGATATCACACTTGATAAATTAGTTGATAAACAAATCGAATCTTATTCAAATTATTATGATATATAAAAAAATCCCTAAGTCGTTAAACCTAGGAATTTTTTTAATTTATTTTCTATTTTCTATCTACTAATGATGCAATAAGTACAAGTAACCTTAGTAATTCAACATAAATATAAACTAAGCTTATTTCCATACCTAATGCAACACTCCATTCAGAATCTTTTGGAGCGCCCTGTTGAACTACAGCTTGAGCTTCAGAAAAATTAAGCGTTAGTGTAATTACACCATATAATAACAAAAATGATTCAAGCGCGATACATAAGCCTAAATAAGCACTGATGCCCCACCCTAAATTGCCTTTAAGATTCTCTGCTCTCATTATAAAACCAAATACCATTGTAAATATCGCAAGTAATAATCCACCGATAAGTACACCAAATAATATTGATCTAAATATGTTAGAATTCTTAATGACACCTGTTGCGAATAAAAGCAAAACTACACCATAAATTATAAGTGTACCTAAAACACAAATAACACCTGCATATCTGATAATATAATGGTCAACAATTGATGTTATTGACCCTAGCAAGAAGCCTATACTTAATGAATAGATAAAGCCTACTACCTTAGCTGTCCTTGGTGCGAATCTACCAATAAGACCGAAGATTAGGGAAGCCATTGATGCAGTAATCATAAATGCAAGGTAAACACCAAGTTCTGGAGTTGCATTATTTTCAATTAAATTATATAAAGTGAAATATGCAGCAAGTGCACCAACTATATTAGCAACTAAAAATAACATTGTTTTAAAGGCAACGCCTTTATAAGTTGCTGTATTAGATGAATCTAATATTACTCCTTCTGTATGAATATTTTTATATAATGGACTAGGTTTCATAATTGTCCTCCTTTTCTAAGCCAGGTAGATTATAGCATTTTTTATTCAAATATTTAAGCACTATATTATTTTTCACATAATATCACAAAATTAAGTAAATGACCGATCATCAAATTCATCAAGCCCGAATATTCCATCAGTTTCAATTTTATCTTTATCCGGTAGATTACCAAAATAATTAGATATATTAAATCTATCAAATAATGTCTGACTTAACGAAGTTCTCTTCTTTACATCACTTTTAGATGTGAATGGCTTTTCATTTCTTTTGTTTACAATATCATAAGCTACTGCCTCACCCAAACCATCTTCAGCAACGAATGGTATTCTTAGGGCATTACCTTCAATTAAGAATATGGTTGAATCAGATTTGAAGATGTCAACAGGAAGAAATTTAAAGCCTCTTTTTGTCATCTCTAGGGCAACTCTTAAAGCGGTAATTAAATCGTCTTCTTTTTCTTTTCTCTGATTCTTTGGAATAGATTTAAGATTTCTTAATCTTTCATTTATCGCAAATGAACCAGCTATATATGTTTGTACCTCATGGGCAGATGCTCTTTTTGAAAACCAAGCACTATAAAATAATAATGGTGAATATACTTTAAACCAGGCAATTCTAAGCGCCATAAGTACATAAGCTGTAGCATGAGCCTTAGGAAACATATATTCTATTTTTTCACACGACCAAATATACCATTCAGGTACATTATTAGCACGCATATAATTTTTATGTTCAATCCATTTATCAGGCTTTTCAACCTTTTTATTCTTTCTTACGAATTCCATTATTTCAAAAGCTTTGAATGGCTCTAACCCCATAGCCATCAAATCAACCATAATATCATCACGACATCCGATGATATTCTTAAATTCAATATTTCCGTAAGATGTAGCACCACCTACTAAATCTTCAGCATTATTATTCCAGACATTAGTTCCGTGAGACAAGCCAGATATCTTAACTAATTCTGCAAAAGTCTTAGGTTTTGTCTTTGTTAACATTCCGTTTACAAAGTCAGTACCAAATTCCGGTATTGCAAATGATGCAACCTCAGATTCAATATCAGATTCTTTTAGTCCTATAACATCTGTTGTTGAAAATAATTTATAAACATTCTTATCATCTACAGGAATATCTTCTGGCTTATCAAAAGGAAATTCATCCTTGTGCTCTTTTACATAATCCATAAGGAATTTGATGATTGTAGGATCATCGTGTCCTAGTATATCAAATTTAAGTAAATTCTTTTCAAATTTATGATAATCATAGTGTGTTGTACGCCAGTTTGAATCTGATTTATCAGCAGGATACTGATATGGTGTTACATCAAATATATCTACATAGTGTGGTACTACAACAATACCACCAGGATGCTGACCTGTCGATCTTTTTATACCAACAAGCTTTTTTGAAATTCTATCTATTTCACATTCTCTTAAAGAAACGTTATTTCTTTCACAATATCCTTTTACATAACCATAAGCATTTTTATCCTGAAGCGTCTGAACAGTTCCCGCCCTGAATGCATTATCAGGCCCAAATACTTCTCTTATATATTCGTGGGCTTTACTTTGATATTCGCCAGAGAAATTAAGGTCAATATCGGGTTCCTTACCACCACCAAAACCCAAGAAAGTCTCAAACGGGATATCGTGACCATCCTTTTTTAGTTTTGTTTTACAGTGAGGGCACTGCATATCTGGTAAATCATATCCTGAATCATAATTTTTTAATATTTCTTGGAACGGAATCTCTTCTTCTTTTACACCATATTTTTCTTTTTCTTCATCAGTCATCTTAAGTGTATGAAATTTACAATTAGGACAATAATAATGAGGAACAAGCGGATTTATTTCAGTTATATTCATCATTGTAGCAACAAGTGACGAACCAACAGAACCACGAGAACCAACCAAATAGCCATCATTAAGTGACTTTAATACTAGCAAATGAGATATATAATATACTGATGCATAGCCACTATCGATAATAGAATTGAGTTCCGTATCTACTCTCTCTTGAATTATAGGATGTGGATTATCACCATATCTTTTATATAGGTTCCCCTTAACAATTTTACGCATTTCAGCAACTATAGAAGGTACTCCTAAATTATCTTTGAATTCATCATCTCTTGGAGCGAATGTTTCATCTTTGAAAATAGAATATTTTTTTACCATATTAGCAATCAAATTGCTGTTTTTTACAACTATTTCGTAAGCAAGATCCTTACCTATGAATGAAAATTCATCAAGCATCTCTTTAGTAGTTCTTAAATAAACATCAGGCGCTGGTGCGTTTTCCTTAATTACATATTCTTTTAAATAATGAATTCCTCCGCCTATTTGTGGTGCATCAATTAAAATATCGCGGTATTTCTTTTCTTCTTTTCTAAGATAATGTGCTCCACTTACCGCAACAACAATCTTTCCAAATTCTTTAGCTTTATTGATTATTTTTATAAGCACTTCTTCAATAGTCTTTTTACCACCTAAAAATGATGGATAAAAATAAGAATAACCATCTGGTGGTAAAAGTTCAATATAATCATAAAAATCAATCACTTCATCGAGCTTATTGATGTCCTTATTTAAAGCAATATCAAAAATTTCACTTCTATCTAATGAAGATCCAACTAATATCCCTTCTCTATATTTCTTTATTACTGATTTTAATACTCTAGCACCATTAAATAGGTGTGTTGTCATCGCATCACTGGCGATTTTAAGCATATTCTTGTAGCCAACCTCATTTAAAGCAAGAATTGTTATAGTCTTAGGAATAATATATCTAAAATGTACATTAGGATCTATTATGTTATTTATATCTTGATAATTATATATTCCCTTTTTATATAAATCCTCAAGCATATAAAGGAAACATAATGCTGTTACTCTAGTATCATCAGTAGCTCTATGATGATGTTCTTGCTTAACTTTAAAATGTGATGCTAAAACTTCAAGATTGAATTTTTTTACTTCCTTATAATAGCCAGCTCTAAATAAATTAAGAGTGTCTATTACAGGATATTCTTCTATATTGACATTGTTTTGTTTAGCTTTAGCATAGATAAAATCAACATCGAATTTTGCATTATGGGCAACTAAAATTGAACCTTTTATATATTCGATGAATTCCAAAAGAACATCCTTAATATCTTTAGCATTCTTCACATCATCATCTGTAATAGATGTAAGATTAGTTGTTTTTTGACTTAATGGTCTATGCGGATTAACAAATGTTTCAAATGAAGATACAATCGCACCATCAACAATTTTATTAGCACCAATTTCAATTATTTCATCATATTCTGTTGAAAATCCTGTTGTTTCAATATCAAATACAACATAAGTAGCTTTTTTTAAATCAATATCCCTTTTATTAAAAGTTATAAAATAGTTTTCATCATCAACATATGGAAGTTCAATTCCATAGATGGGTTTTAGATTCGGATATTTTGATATGCTATGATCAATTTCTGATGCTGAATATAATCCTGAATTATCGCATATAGCAAATGCACTATGGCCCCAGGCATTAAACACTTTTAAATATTCATCAGTATCAACTAATCCATCTAGATTATTCAATTTAGAAAACGCATGAAGCTCAACTCTTTTTTCTAATGCATCATCAACTTGCATTTCATCTTTTCTTATACCTGTTACTCTTATCGATGTCGCTTTAATAAGTACTTGCTTATCCCAAATGCTATATTCAGCTTTACCTATTACTTCTAAAATGCAGTCTTCCTTTAAATCTTTTTTATATGCTTCCTTTTGAACATCCTTAACCCACTTTTGAACTAAGATAGAATCAGTCTCATCAGTTATTCTGATGTTTACAAGCATATTAGGTGTCTTAGGAAATTCTTTATATTCTACTTCAAAAATATAACCGCTTATCTTAAATACATCCTGTCCTGTAGAGTACTGAAAATAATTAAGTTCACTCTCGTTATGAGGTATTTCGGAAATAGGTGTTATTTCATCAGGTGAATACCTTTTATAACTATTTTTCTTATTTGATTCTTCATTAAATCTATTTATAAATAAAGCTTCTTCTTTCTGTCTATTTAATTCTTGTTCTATTTTAGAATTTAAATTATCTATTTGACTTGCGATAGTTGTTGTAGTATCAACTTCTATTACAACATTATAATCAAGACCGTAATTATAAAATTCTTGATCTATTTCGTCACTTAAATCATCTAATCCTAAGGCATCTATAGCCTTATAAAGAATAATTTTCTTGTTTTCTATCTTAGCTTTATCGACATCAAATGAATTATATTTTAAATTCTTTTTGGCAAGTCTAGATAAAATATGACTTAAATATTCTTTTATTTCATCTGTGCTTAATTCAATATTTTCATATCCTAAATTAATTTCAGAATTATGGATATTTAATTTTTTTAATTCTTCCTCTACTATTTTTACAATCTTATAATATGAGTTTATATCTATAGCATATTCTAATACCATCTCTATCAAAACATTTTTAGATATTTTCTTATATGTTATATTATCAACTCTTATATTATTATCAACCAATATATTAGCTTCTTTTATCTTATTTAAAATATCCATTTTTTCATCTCCTTATTCTAACCTTAATAATATGAGAAAAAGTCATCACACTATAAAATGCTGGAAAAAGCATTCCTATATACATAAATAAATTATATCCTACTGCTATGGCCAGATATAAAAAGAAAAAATAAATTAATGAATCATATATTATTAATTTAATTCTACAATTAAAATCAATACCTGGATTAGTAAAATATGATACCAAAATCAAAATAAATATTAACGCAATCAATATAAAAAATACATACAATAAATCAGAAAAATATATAGCAGTCTGATAAGTTTTTAAAAATGAATCAAATATATTATTTAAAAATATTTTAAATGCTATTAAATCATCAGAATTTCCTTTTTGAATATTGTTGATATTAAAATCATATTTTAAATTAATATCTTCATAATTAATAACTTTAGTATTAAATAAATAATTTATTCTTACATATTCTTTAGAAAAATTAAGGTTGATATATCCTATATCTCCACTATTTGTATTAAAGAAAGATATTACATAATCTTCTCCATATATAGTTATGGAATCTCCTGTTAATTCATTATTTTTATAGCTTACATTTATATCTTTATTTACATTATAAACCATATTAACAATATCAGCTGATGAATCTATAAAATAATCAGTCATAAAGCCTCTAATAGCTAAAATAGAAGCTGTAACAAGAAAAAAAGATAAAAAATATGTTATTGGAATCCATAATTTATCTTTAATAAATAAGCCTATTTTAGATGGATGAATTAAGCATATGAATAATCTTTTTATCATGTTTTTCCTCAAAATTTATTATAATAAAATATCTTAATGTAAACAAGATGAAAATGTATTCTTAAATTCTAAAATTAAAGAAAAATCCATAATTTAAGTTATGGATAAATTTATGCAAAACAATAAATGATAATACACTTAAAAAATGATTGATTTAAATAAAAGGAATCATTATTTATTTTTTTCCATTATTAAAGATATATATAATACTTCCATCTTGGTCTACTACTACTTTTCAATTAAATGCTCAAAAATCGATATCAGTGCGTGGGCCTTTTTATTGAAGATGTTTATCAATGGTATTTACACCATATTCACCAAATTTACCTGAATATCTAAAAGTAAACTAAAAGCTGGAATAACTCCAGCTTATTAGTGTTGTCCCAGGTTTATAAGCTTGGGATTTTTATTTTATTGGGATACGATTCGTTTTTAACGCATACATTGAAACTAATGCTTGCATCAATATTTAGTGCAAGCTCTATAAACCCTCATAAGCGACCACATCCTTTAAGAATTAAAAAAGTGATGGCATTTGGAAATCCTCCATTACCACCACTAGTAATTATAATATTTATAGTATCATTAGTGACAAAACTAGTGACACAATTAGTG
>CAKZZJ010000010.1 GCA_937885165.1 uncultured Caryophanales bacterium | reverse complement strand
ATAATTAAATTAAATAACAATAAAGCCAAAGCATAAAAATCTTTGGCTTTTATTATGGTATTTTTTCCGTAAATATTCAAATTTATTTGAAATAATTCTTAAAATTCAAAAACATTCAAAAAAAATACATATAATTCCCCTAATATTTATTAATAAATATTATATTGAAAAAATCAAATAAGTGTTATATAATATTAAAAAACTAAACTTTGTTTAGTATTTTTAACGTGTATTGTTTTTGCTTATTTTGGCTATTTCTATAAACTTCAAGGTTCAGAAATAGTTATGGAAAATGTAAAATTTTCTGTAAATGAATATTCAAATAAGAATGAGGCGCATAGTATTGACATTCCAAGCGAAGAGCTTGAAAAAACTGATGGTTATCAAATTGTGTTAGATTATTCTTTAAATGGTACCTTTGTATCAAATTACGCAATGAGATATTCTACTTATTTTCAAATAGAAGAAGATAAAAATGGCATTGCAAATGCACTTGATTTATATAGGTTTGTTGATGACAGGTATGTGTATCTAGATAAACTAAGTAATATTGCGCAACCGATTACAGATGAAAATGAACCTACCGCTTTATTTACTGATTATTTAGGCCCTATGGGGACACATAAAGAAAAATTATTGCTTGTTTATCCAATGGGTTCTTCAATATCTACCTCATCAACAATTAAAATTAGGATTTCTACAACATCAAATTTAACTACAACTACTTCTAATGATTTTCCATATTATTATGTCAATGATGTTGGTACAAGCGATGACCAAGACTCTGTTGGAAAAAGTGCTGAAAACTTGTTCTTATCATTACCAAATAATGAAGATGCTTATGGAAGAACAATTGTTTTAATGAAAGATATAATTTATTCTTCCACTACAAATATTATCTTTAATAATTTAGTTGGCCTTGATTTAAATGGTCATATTCTAAATTTAAATGGTGGTACGATTACTTTCAATGATTCTTCGGAAGTTGGCACAAATAATTATCCAAATTGTGTATTTACTGATAGTAGTGATGGTGAAGGTAGATTCAGGGGCTCAATCAATTTTAATTATGAAAAATCAGTTGTAAAAATACATGACTCATTTATAAGTGCTTTAGAACATAGAAATGATTTAATTGTTGAAAAAATTTCTGGTGCTGCCTTTATTGTTGCCTTAGAAGAAAACATTTCAAAAATAACAAAAGAAAAACACATTACACAAAATAATTCCTTTACTTTCGATGTTTTTGGTAGTTTAAAAAATTATTTTGATTATGGGGTTACTAAAAATATTGAAAAAATAGCTTCAGTACATGATGAAGTTTCAGTTTCGTTATCAGATTCAAAAATAGTTGTTTCAAATGTTACAAGTAGTGATTCAAATGTTACAAGTAGTGATATTGTAACAATTTCAATAACTATTACTGATAATAATTCAAATGATTTTACAACTTTATTTAATATAGAACTATATGGTTCTTCAATGTATGATTGTGTTGAATATTTAAAATCATATATTCCTGCTAGACTTAATGGTTCTATATATTTGCCTACATATATATCATCATTTAATTCTTATATAACTTGGATTTCTTCTGATGAAGATATTCTTTCTGATACTGGAGAATTATTACCACATGGTTATTCAGATTTAGATAATTGGTATGGCAAATACTTTGATTTAGGATTTATAATTGACCAAAATGGTGAAGTATCAAATGGTCTTATCAAAGATATTTATGCTGTTATATTAACTGAGGAAGAAAGAAGTGAATTGCTTTTAAACTCCGTTGGCATAACTTTTGATGGTAATACTACAACAAAATATAGTTTTAATTTTATAGATATGCTTTATGAAAAATATGGTGATTATAATAAAGATGGATCAGTTGATTTAGTTGATATTAAAGATGCTTTTAATATTTCATCATATGATGATGAAGAAGATCTTTTAAATCAGATTATTGCTAAATTAGGATTAAAAGATATTCCTTATACTGTTATCGCTAATCAAGAATCTGGGTATATCACTGAAACAAGTGATGAGAATATAAATATTTCCAAGATTGAACAAAATGGTAAACCTTCAAGCGTTGTTTTCTTAGTGTATAATATTAATTATCAATTTAATAATGGCACTTCAGACAACTTGAATGTATCTAAAAATAAGATTTTTACTATAAGTTCTGATTCTGAAGTAGTAAGCTTTGTTGATTTAACTAATACATTAAGAGTGCCATTTGATACATATTCTACATATATGACTGATTATGAAATAGTTGATGGAAGTTATTATTATAACAAATACGTTAACTCTTTTGAATTAGTTTCTACATTTAACGATGTGGTTATTGACTATATTGTTCCTGATGAATATAAAGATTATGTAGGTATTAAAACTTATTCGAATGGTGCAAAAACATTACAGATTAAGAAAGATAATGTACCTGCAGATACACACACAGTAACTGTTTCAGCTAGAATTAGTGGTTATGATGATCCAATTTATTTATCGTTTACATGTGTTGGTGTATTACATAATGTATCATCTAAAAAACATGCAGAATTTGAAGATAGTAATTTATATATTGAATTATTAAATAAATACGACACAAATAGTGATACAGTGTTAACTGATTTAGAAGCTAAGAATTCTAATATAACATCTTTTATTATGAATGGCAGAGGTGTTGAATCACTTGTTGGTTTGAAATATTTCACAAATTTAACAACAATTAATTTCAATAATAATAAGATTGTGAACATAAGTGATTTAGAAAAACTTTCTAATTTAACTGAAGTAAATTTGAATAATAATTTATTAACATCACTTGAAACATTTAGGTATTCTGATTCACTAAGTACACTAAACGTTGGTAACAATGCAATCTCTTCGATAGAACCACTCCAATATTTAACAAATTTAACCAGCCTAGATTTATCTTATAACAATATTGCTAATTTTAAATATGTTGAAAATCTAACGAATTTAAAAACATTAAAAGTAAATAATAACGTTATTTCAGGTAATTACACTGTATATTTAGAAGCACATGGTAGTTCATCAGGTACTTTTAATGATTTAATTAGAGGAAACCAATATTATTTTAATATTTTAAAGAAAAATGATGAAAATATAAATATTTATATAGCTGATGGGGGGTCAACAGCATATAGTTTTACAAATGATTATACATTAGAAGCTTACATTTTGAGTTTAATTGAACCAATAACTTATACATCTGATACGATTACCCTACCCACTTATGTTTATTATAATGGTGTTGATTATGAAATAACTTATTTCACCACTAATTATAATAATTATATAGAAATTACAAGAAATGATTCAACTGATTCTTCACCTTATAGAGTGACAAATATTTCTTTAAAGCAACTTCCAGTTGATAATGATGTTATCATTTATGCGAATACGATTGCTCTTTCAAGCGCTACATTCTATCGTCCTTTTGAATTCAATATAAGAAAAGGAAGTAGTGGTGATACTAATTATGGGCAAATAGAAGTAACAACTGGTAATTGGGTTGATGCTGCAACTTTAGTTCCCGATGTGACTTTACTTTCACACTTGTGGGTGATTTATGATGTTAATTCTGATGGGAAAATAACTAATACTGAATTAAAGCATGAAGGAAGCGAAGTAACTCTAGATTTTGATTCTATAGGAATTGAAAATTTAAAAGGAATTCAATATTTTGGTAACATTACTTCGCTTAATTTAAGAGGGAATGAATTTAAAGATGAAAATAATGATGGATATGCAGATATTTCATATATTTCATACCTTACATCTTTAAAAACTTTGTATTTATCAAGTCAATTATATAATTTCGATGAATTATTGTATTATACTAGACTTAATAATAGTGGTGTTTATAAAACTACAAATACTACAACATTTAGTTTGAAAAATATTGGTAATGATGACTTTAATGTTGAATTAACTTATGGTTTAACTTCACTTGAAAAGTTATATGTTAATGGTTCTTTATCATTAAATGAATATAAAGAAAAAACACAACTTTATCATGTATATTTAAATAATGGATCTTTAGAAGGCATCTACAAAGATAGTGATTCTACATTATGGAATCCACTAACCGAAGAAATTAATAAATTTTTAGGTAGTATGACAACTTCTGCTAAATTTATAAATTATAATGATGAGGTTCAAATTAAAAAAGAATACAATTTCTATATTTATGATGATTTATATCCAACAACTTTTAGTTTAACAAGTGGAACCATTTCAAGTACTGAATATGTATTTGCAGGAGGATCAACAGGTAATAAACCTAGTGATGCTAATTATAAAAATGTATATTATGCCGATGGCTCACACACTACACTTTCAGGAGTAGATACTTCTTTTATAGCTAAAGAAAATCATAGATTAAGTTCATATTTTAATATTGATACATCTGATTCGACAAATATTTCGATAAAATATACTAAATTGATGTATAAAGATTATCAAGCATATCTTAATATGACTTTAACAACTACTAGCTTATCTCAAGAAAGAAGAAGTGTTTCAATTTCTTCAAATTATTATTTGACATTATTTATGCAATATAATAATGATTATACTTTCTTAGATGATTCGTCTATAGATTCATCAATGGATGGTAAACCTATTAATTCTGTTTTTGGTGCTGTTGAAACAATGCTACTTGTTATGAATGGTATCACAAAGGAATTAAGAGCGGGAGATAGAGGCTATAATTATCAGATAACTTATAACGATGGAACATATGAATCATTTACTGAAGGTAGTGCAAATTATGTTGTTAAATCTAGTGAAACTGCGACATATGATGGCACATATGATTCTACAAATGGCGGAACCGCAATTAGCCTTGCGAATGGAAAATCAAATAATTATTATTTCATTCATGGTAATTTTATGCCTACAGCCACATCAGCAGTAGATGGAC
>CAKZZJ010000009.1 GCA_937885165.1 uncultured Caryophanales bacterium | reverse complement strand
CCCAATCCCCAATCCCCAATCCCCAATCCCCATTATACTAAATAATTAAGAAGAAAAGTTTATTGCTTTAAATTAGTTTTTTTAAAATAATTATTTAATTGTCATAATATAAAAAAATGAGTAGATGCTCAGTATGTTTCAAAGAAAATCCAACAAACAAATTAAAAACTGTTGGAGATCAAGCAGTATGCAGTTTGACATGCGTAGGTTTATTAAAAGCAAATACTCGAGATGCATGTGGCTATTGCAAGCGTCCAGTATGGAAAGATAATTATTATAAATTAAAAAATAGATATTATTGTTCTGAATTATGCATTGATAAAATAATAAATGAAATGAATATAGCACAAGATTCAAAATCAATTCAATATTTTCATGAAAACATATTTAATAACAATGATAATTATACACTTAAAAACTCAAATCAATTAAGGGAAGAAGTTTTAAGATTTTTTAAAGATTTCCAATTTGATAAAAATTACGATGATGATTATAATAGAAAAAAAGAAGCATATAAAAATAAAAGAAGTAATTTAAAAGAAAATACCTTTTTTTCAGATTATAATAATAGTAATAATATTGATATTGTTATAAATCATAAAATAATAAATAGAAGGAAAGCTTCTAACTTAAATCTGAAAGAAATTATTGAAAGTAGTAATAATTCAAAAACTAAATATTACATCAATAGGCCTGCATCTAGCAATCATTTAACTGCTATAAAAAAAGCTCTTACATTCACTAGCATTAAAGAAGATGAAGAAAATAGTCAATTAAAGCATAGAGTTAAAAGAATCGAAAAAAATGACGATAAAAAGTATTATACTCAAACTGAATATAAAGACAGATATGACAAAGATTTTCATTTTTCTTCTAATAATTTGAAGTTTAATTTAGGCAATACTTTTACTCAGAGCAATACTAAAAATGATAAAAATGGTGGATTAACTGATAGAAAAAATTATCCAAAAAATTCAGATTTTACTTTATTCCAAACGCCAAAAAGTTCAAAGGGAATATCTTATATAAATTTATCCAAAAATTCAAATGTAACTAAAACAAATAATAAAATTAAAACTATGAATAATTGTGCGAATTGTGGGAATAAATTTGGACATATTTCTATTTTGGATAGAAAAGGGCATGCCTTTTGCTCAAATTCATGTAAAGATCAATTCTTGAAAAAAGGATTTTAATATTTAATATAAAGTTATTGAAGTTGTAGATTATAATTTGTATATCCTATGATTAAAATTTTAAAAAAAAATGTTTGACACTATAAACTCTCTTTGATAAAATATATAAGCACGTGTATGGCTACACAAAAGTGGGAGGACGAAAGTCTGCATAACCACATCATTGAAAGAAGGAGGAAACACACATGGCAAAGAAAGTAACAAAAGTAGTAAAATTACAGATTCCAGCCGGTAAAGCAAATCCAGCTCCACCTGTAGGTCCAGCTTTAGGTCAAGCAGGAGTTAACATTCAGGGATTTTGTACACAATTCAATGACGCAACAAAAGATAAAATTGGATACACATTGCCTGTAATTATCTCAGTGTACGAGGATCGTTCATTTACATTTGTTGTAAAAACACCACCTGCAGCTGATTTATTATTAAAAGCTGCCGGTATTCAAAAAGGATCTGAAAACTCAAAAACTCATACTGTTGCTAAAATCACAAGAGATCAAGCAAGAGAAATCGCTAAGATGAAGATGGTAGATCTTAATGCTAACGATTTAGAAGCTGCAACAAATATCATTTGTGGTACTGCTAGAAATATGGGTATTGTTGTTGAAGGTTAGTTTGGTTGTTAATAAACAGCCTAAAAATTGTGGGAGGTATTCCCATTTGAACCACATTTTAGGAGGTAAATATGAAGAAAGGTAAAAAATATGTTGAAGCAAGTAAGCTTGTTGAAAAAGGCAAAGCTTACAATGCACTTGAAGCATTAGAATTAGCTTGCAAAACTTCAGTTACAAAGTTCGATGCATCAGTAGATGTTGCCTTCCGTTTAAATCTAGATCCACGTAAAGCTGAACAAAACATTCGTGGCGCTATTGTATTACCAAACGGAACTGGTAAAGAACAAAGAGTACTAGTTGTAGCACGTGGTGCTAAAGCTCAGGAAGCAACTGAAGCAGGTGCTGATATCGTTGGTGATCAAGAATTACTAGATAAGATATCACACGGCTGGTTAGAATTCGATGTTATAGTTGCTACACCAGATATGATGGGACAACTTGGTAAATTAGGTAAATTACTAGGACCTAAAGGTTTAATGCCAAACCCTAAAACTGGTACAGTAACAATGGATGTAGCAAAAGCTGTTAAAGAATTAAAAGCTGGTAAAGTTACATATAGACCTGACAAGGTTGGTAACATTCATGTATCAATTGGTAAAGTATCATTTGGTGCACAGAAGCTTTTAGAAAACTTAAAAGTTGTATATGATGCATTAATGAAAGCTCGTCCATCAACAATCAAAGGCAGTTATGTTAAAAATGTAGCTGTTGCTTCTACTATGGGACCTGGAGTTAAAGTAGATCACTTAACTATCACCCAATAGTAAAATAAGAGATAATCACTAAGGTGATCTCAAAATAAAAAAGCTTAAGTATAGCTTTATATACTTACCTAAGACAGTAGGTGAACCTATGGTTCTTAATTCCCTACCGAGGTAAAATTAGATTAAATTTTCAATCTTCTTTTATTTCGGTAAGAGAAGATTTTTCATTTATTAAACGAAGGAGGATAAAAATGAAAGAATCTCTTGCTCAAAAGCAAAAAGAGGTTGCAGAAGTTGCTGAAAGAATTAAAAACGCAAAAACAGTTGTAGTTTTTAAATACCAAGGCTTAACAGTTGATGCTTTCCAAAATCTAAGAAGAAATATGAGAGCTAAAGACTGTGAAGTTTCAGTAATCAAAAACAATATTTCATCTAGAGCTTCAAAAGAAGCTGGATATGAAGGTTTAGCTGATGCATTCGTTGGTCCAGTTGCCATTGCATTTTCTAAATCAGATCTAGTGGCTCCTGCAAAGGTACTATTTGACGCAACTAAAGGCGAAAATGCTAAAGTTGAAGTCGTAAAAGGTGTAGTTGACGGAGATGTTTATGATTTCAATCAACTTAAAACCTTATCACAATTACCATCATACGAGACACTTCTTACACAACTTGCTGCTGGTATGCTTGGTACAGTTAGTCAATTAGCAATTGGCTTAAATATGTTAGTCGAGAAAGGGCAAAATGCCTAATAAGGAGGAAAATTATAATGGCTAAATTAACAAAAGAAGTATTTATTGAATCATTAAAAGAAATGACTATTCTTGAAATCAAAGAATTAGTTGACGCTATGAAAGAAGAATTCGGAATTGACCCAACTGCAGTTGCTGCTGCTCCTGCTCAGGGTGGTGCTCAAGAAGAAGCTAAAGAACAAACTGAATTCGATGTAATCTTAAAAGAAGCTGGTCAGGCTAAACTTGGTGTAATCAAACTAGTTAAAGAAGTTACTGGTTTAGGATTAAAAGAAGCTAAAGATTTAGTTGATAACGCTCCAAAACCTGTTAAAGAAAAAGTTTCTAAAGCTGAAGCTGATGAATTAAAAGAAAAATTAGAAGCAGCTGGCGCTACTGTAGAAGTTAAATAATTTAACAATAATTAAGATGAGGACTTGTTTTTCAAGTCCTCTTTTAAAATTATGAATAACTTACATTACTATTCAAAAAATGTAGGTGATTTAGAATCTAAGCCAGCAAAATTCACCTATCATATTTTTGAACAAACATTTACCTTTAATACTGACTTAGGTGTGTTTTCTAAAGATTATATTGATTTTGGTACTCAAGTTATGCTTAAAGCATTTAAGCCTATTGAAAGCGAGTTTCCTATACTTGATATGGGATCTGGTTATGGACCAATAGGTATTATAGTATCAAAGTTATATAATAAGCAGGTCATAATGTGTGAAATAAATGAAAGAGCATATAATCTTTCACTTAAAAATATTAAAGAAAATAATGCTGATGTTATAGCATATAATTCTGATTTATATGAAAAAATATCTGATTCTACTTTTTCACAGATTATTACTAATCCACCTATAAGAGCAGGTAAAGATATAGTATTTAAAATTTATGATGGTGCCTATGAAAGACTTATTGATAATGGTGAATTATGGGTCGTAATTCAGAAAAAGCAAGGCATGGATTCATCTAAAAAGCATTTATTGGAATTATTCAATAATTGCCAAATAATAAAAAAAGACAAAGGCTATTATATACTTAAATCAATTAAAATGCCTTCGTAAATAGGGTATAGAAAGTCGAAGTTGTAGCCTTTTGGCATGTTTTCGAAAAGATTCATTAAGTCTTTTTCGATTCATGCTTTTTTTACATACTATTTATATAATTTATAATCCTAGGTTTATAGCTTAGGTTTTTTTTATGGGATATTCTTCATTTTTAGAAGATTGTCATACACCACAAAGTTAAGATTGATGACGTAAAGACTGGGCAAATTGATATCTACTATAATGGCGTTGGTCATATAGAGATATAGATTAGTTCTGATTAGTCAGGACTTCCTCCTAACACTACTAGAGCAACATCTAGTGGTGCTTTTATATATTTAAATCATCATTTAATAATATTTCATCAATTAATGATTTATATAATTTATTTTCTTCTATTTTAGTTATTGTAGTTATTTTCTTACCTGCATCTTTAGATGATGCACCAGAGTGATATATAGTTTCATTATTAGTTTTATAATCTAATATGATATATCTATCATGAAATCTATTATTATTTTTCTTTATTGTTAAATTAAAGTTAGTATCATTTTTAAAATCATTAATAAAATTAGAATTTAAATTATTTTTACTTTTATTATCAGTAAATATAATAATATTAACATCTTTATTACAACATTTTAATAATTGTAATGTTTTTATATCTATATAATCATCTATAACATAAATAGATGTTTTAGCTAATTTATATATTGATTGTTAAGCAATATCTGCTTCTATCTTTTCCCCATTTAAAATAAGATAATGTTTATATGTAGATGGATCTATAAAATTATCCATTACTATTTCTAATTTTTGCTCAATTACATCTATTCTTTTAACATTATCATTGACAAGATTAACTAATTTAATCGTATCGTTAGTAGTAAGAACATTCTTGTTTTCAATAATATAATCCTTCATAGATTTGAATGCTCTAATTAAGGCTAAACTTTGTTTTGTGGCAAGTTCACCTTTTAAAATGGTCATTAACATGTAAACACCTTGTTCAGTAAATGCGTATGGAAGATATTTTATATTATGTCCCCCTTTTATCGTCGTCTGCTTTCATGGTAACAATTTGTGACCTTGAAATAGTATCAGCTTCTTCTTTTGATAGTTGGAACATTAAATCTTCAGGGAATTTTTGTATATTTCTTTTTACTTGTTGATTAAATGCTTTTGTCGTATATCCGTATATCTTAGCAATTTCAAAATCAAGCATTACCTTTTCACCACGAATAATATAAATCATTGATTCGATGGTTTCGTTATTTAATTCGGGTATTATTTCATTATTTGACACTAAATTCACCGCCTTCATAAAAGATATTTTAGTATATCATATTTTGCATATAAATACGATAGATATATCTATACTTTTTAAGGATTATTTGTAAAAAAATTATCTATGTCACACCAACTCTAGTGAAGATGTTAAATAAGGGGATATTAAAAAACTTTGATGTTGTCTTTGGTACTACTGAAGTATTTTATCTACTTCTTGACAAAGAAAAATGATACTATTTATAGTACCATTAATTTATAATCAATTTTAGGTTAAAACTAAATTTGAGCAAGATCTTGTGTTTAATATGAGCTTAATACCCGTTTTCAGGAATAAATCCTAAATAATATTATTCTATATTCTTATCTAAATCAAGTTCTTTTATACCAGTATTATTATCGCCGAATCTTAAACCTTTATAACCATGTTTATGAACTCTTATTAAGAATATCATAAGGAATATTAATGATAATAACAATATTGTAGCATTTGATATTGCCATAGATAATCCGGCACAGGTAGTAGGCGCTAAATCTGGCATGATAGAATGTATTGAAACTAAAAAGATAATTCTACTTCCAATTCTTGATAAATTAAGTATGGTTGATAAACCAGTCTGACCAAAACCATATAATAGACCTAATACTGTAGCGTTTATTCCTAAAGATAAAATGGATAATGAATCATATTTGAATATTTCAACAACCATCTGTTTATAAGTATCTGATTTATTATCAGCACTTGTAAATAATTTTACGATATCTTCTATTAAAACAAATCTTAATAATAAATAACCTACAATAGATATTACCAACGATATTAAAAATGAATGAACGAAAGCCATGAGTGCTCTTTTTAAATTACCATTGCCGATATTTTGGCTCACTATTGATGATGTTCCTTCTTCAAATGAATTTGTAGGTGAATTAATAAGTCCTGAAATATTATTTGATACGCCAAGTGTACCGACAATCAAACCATCAGTTACAGTATTCCAGTAATATCCACATATAGCATTGACTATAACTTTGCCTAAATTCATAACGAATTTACCTAAAAAAATTGGAATAGATAATTTTAAAATAGGTAGAACGTATATTTTTTTAAGTTTAAACATTTTTAATGATAATCTTATTAAATTATTTTTGGAAAACATTAAAATGGATCCAACTACAGTTATGAATAACTGTGCTACAATGTTTGCAAGTTCTACAAATGTTATATCATTTAATTTTATACCTAAAATAAATAAAGATGTTAAACCGAGTTTTACTATCATAGATGCCAAATTTAAATATAGGATTATTTTAGAATTACCTTTGGCTTTTAATAATCCGATATAGACACTATTTATTGTAATAAAAATTAATTCAACCATCTGTAATCTAAAGAAATTAATACCTATTTCTATTGATTCAGGTGCTATTTGTGCAAGGCTCATAATTGGGTATGCAAGCGGAATAAATATTCCTAATACTATCGCACTTAGTAACAGCGATAATAATAATAAATTAGAACCTGAATGTCTCGCATCCTTTATTCTTCCGGCACCGAAATATCTTGATACTATTACGCCACCACCGGCAGCAAGACCACCGCCAAATGCCGAAATTGTTAATTTAATTTGACTTATAGATGATACTGCATTCTGAGCAGTTGTAGATATTTGAGCACAGATTACCTGGTCAAATAAATTATAAAAACTATTTAAAAGCTGATATAGTGCCAGCGGCATACATATCATCAAAACTGCAGTAAATAAATTTCCTGTTAATATTTTTTCTCTTCTTTTTATATCATTCATTTTTATCACCAGCACGATAAATTATATTCTAAAAAAAATAACTGTAAAGGAAAAATCAACTCAAAAATAAAAAAAATAAAAAAAGGTCACACATGTGACCCCCATTTAAAACTAGCAATGATAATTTCCTTCTTCTAACTTTTGCTGGAATTTTTCTTTTGGAAGTGGCTCATCATATAAGAAGCCCTGAACATTATAACAACCTAATCTTTCTAAGAAATTTGCCTGTGTGATATTTTCTACACCTTCACATAATACATTGATATTAAGCTTTCTTGCCATAGTAATAATACTACCAATTATTATTTCATCTTCAGCAATAAGCTTTTCTCTATTGATGAATGATCTATCTATCTTAATTTCATCAACCTTAAAATCTCTTAAGGCAGATAAAGAAGAATATCCTGTACCAAAATCATCAATTGATGTTGAAATATTGTTATTATGCATCTTATTGATAAATTCAAGCATAGCTTCTTGTTCATTTATATTAGTTGTTTCAGTTACTTCAATAATTATTTCATTTGGCATTATTTCATATTTGTTGATGATATTTAAAATTATTTCGTCAAAATTTTCAACTAATAAATCTTTCCTTGAAATATTACATGATACAGGTACAGTCTTATAACCATTGTCATGGCAGAATTTAATATCTTTACATACACACTCGATGATATATAAGTCAAGTTTATGAATTTTACCGCTTTTTTCAAGTGTTGGTATAAACATATACGGAGCTAATATCTGCTCATTATAAATCCATCTTGCTAAGGCCTCACTGCCGATAATTTTGCCAGTCCTAATATCAACTTTTGGCTGATAAAATGGCAAGAAATGATTTAGGGCAAGTTCTTTTTCAAATGTCTGTTCTATCTGTTTTGCAGAATTAAGCATTTCTTTTAATTCTTTAGTTAAGAAAATATATGGCTTTAATTCAGATTTAGCATATTGTAATGCCATAGATGAATAAGTGATTACATCGCCAATCTCATTTAAATTACCATTTATTTCATATACTCCTAAAACTGCAGATAAATTGATTTCAATCTTTTTATCTTTAGAATCAATATATATTTTGAGGTTATTACAGGTCTCTAAAAATTCACTAAATCTTTCTTTCCTAATTAAAAATACGAAATTATCTCCACCGAAATGTGAAGCAATTTCATCATCATATAAATTTTTAGTTACATGCTTTGCAAATTCTTTAATTGCTTCATCGCCTTCTTTTTGTCCGAAGGCTTTATTAATCATACCGAAGTTTTTAAGATTTAAAAATATAGCTGAATAATTATTCAAATCTTCTCTTTTCTTTTTAGATAATTCTCTTAAAAAACCGGCAGAATTAGGTAATCCTGTAAGAATTTGAACATAAGATGATTCCATAGCTTTTTCTAAAGTTATATATCTTTCATATTCAATTTCAAATATTTTAACATAAGAAATTAATTCATCATCAAAATAATTGTTTTCTAAATAGATTATCAATGAAAAATAATTAGAATCATAATTATAGATATTAGATGTATTATATCCATCTACTAAATCTATTTCTTCTTTTTCATTTACAAATGTTATTTTAGTTATTCCAAAATAATCTTTAATACCGGAAAATGCTTTTTTTGCAGACTCTAAGATACTGCTTTTATTAAGGGTGTTGATAAAATTTACAGTTTTATTCATGAGCTGCATTTTTCCTTTCCTTTTTCTTTTCATATAGCATCTTATCTGCCTCACTTACCATATCTGGTAGTGATTTATCTCTGGTGAATTTTGTATATCCGATTGTTACACTTACATTTAGGCACTCAAGTGAATCATCTTCTATTTTTTTACAGAAATCCAAGTGAGAATTTTCTCTTATATAATTCTCAACCAAATCAACAAACTTCAAAACATCTTCTTCAGAATTAAAACTTTCAAAGAATAAGAATTCATCTCCTCCGAATCTAGCAACGAAGATATCTTTGTCATAATTGTGCGCTGCCTCAGCAACAATCTTTGATACTTCTATTAAGGCTTTATCACCTTCACTATGTCCATATGTGTCATTGATACCTTTAAAATTATCGATATCTGATATAAACATATAGACATCTTCTTTTTTTCTAAGTTTTCTTCTTATAAAATTATTTAATTTATATCTTGTATATAAACCTGTTAATGAATCAGATGAAATTAAATCCTCAAGGTGATTTATATAAACTAATATAACACCAAATGTACTACCAACTGCGAGTATTGGGTATTTATATCCTAAAAACCAAATGACACTCTGAGCGATACCAGTCACAAATAAAATAAGTGGATATGCTATTTGGTGATACATCTTTCTCCTGAACATAAATGCTTTTTTTCTGGTTTTGATGTAAACACTTATTACACAATATATCATATAAAATCCAGGTAGTGTCATTAGGACAATATAGAAACCTAAATTTTGTATTTGGTTATTGTTATCAATGTAATAACTAAAATCTAGGGAAGCTGCAATAGTGTAAAATACGGAATAGACAAGTATTGGCGCAGTCATATAAAACATTATATCTTTTCTTTTTATGATTTTAGAATCCTGATTTGCTTCAGTAAGCAAACACCAAAAATATGCTGTGTATGATACTACTATATACATCAAAATATCTATGCCTCTCATCGATTCTTTGGACCTAGGAATTATATCATTATAGATGAGTATCCATATTGCTGAGACAATAAAATATACTATATGAGAAATCAAAACAAGCGAAAAATACAATTTCTGATTTGCTGAATCAAAGCCAGTAATTGTTTTGAAAAGTAAATATAAAAAAACAAGTGAGCACACTATATTTATTGCAAGAAAATAAATTAATTCTTGATTCAAATTAATCAACTCTCTTCTAAAAAAAATAAAGAAAATTAATGAATAAGCCTTGCTTAAAGCATTAACTTTCTTTAATATATCATATTTTATTAAATTTTACAAATAATATTTGTAATTATAGCTGGTTGGCAGCATGAACAAATGGGGTAAGTGCAACTTCAAGATTTCCATTCTTTTGTCTGATTTCATCAAGCATTTTTTTGCCTTCAAGTTCACTTTTTAATTTTACTTTAACTTCAAGTTTGTATAATGAACCCATATCTGAAGTTTTAACTTTTAGATATTCAAATTCGCTTCCATAATGTTTGAAGATAGGATCAAGAGCTTCAGTATAATCCAAATCTTCAGGAATTGTAACTCTAACGATTTTATATAGGTTTTGTCCCTTGTGATTGAAAATTGGCAAGTAAGTAAAGCCTATATAAATTAAAGTAACTAATACTGAGAATATAGCACCATATGCCAAATAGCCCATTCCGAAAGCTAAGCCTGATGCAACACTGATGAAGATAGCACCGATTTCTTCTGAAGTGCCTTGAGCTGATCTATATCTTACTAAACCAAAGGCGCCAGCTACTGCAACACCAACACCGATATTTCCATTTACTAACGCAATAACCATCGCTACTACTGATGGAGTTATCGCATTTGAGATGAAGAATCTTTTTGATGAATGCATCTTAAATGACATCAAGAATGATATTAATAATCCTACTGCTAATGATACAGCAAGCATTATAAAGAATGTAGCAACTGTTATACTACTATCGTTGAAAATTGATCCAAAAAAATCCATTTTAATTTACCTCCGTTATACCTTTTTGAATTTTCATTCTCTTTTCTTTTTCACGTCTATAGGCTTCGCCTACTTTTGAAATTGAACCTCTTCTAATTTCAAGTCTTGTTAGAATATCTGTAAGCCAAAGTGGCATATTGTGCAACACCTTTATTTCCATGAAGATTAGTTCCTCATTCATAAGAGGTATCCCTTCAAGTGAAGTATGCAGATTTAAATCTGTTGTTCTATACCTTGGATTAAAATCAAATGTAACTCTTACTTCACTATCTACCTTAAAGAAGGATTCTCTTTCATATATTATTGTCCACATTTTGCTTAAATATAACAATCAAAAAGAATTAAACGAAAATTTCAGCGAAAAAAAAATACAAATAAATGTATTATCTCCTATATTAAATTTATTAGATGGTAATTATAATGATTATTTTATTTATTATTTGGATCATCTTCATAGTGAGAGAATGCAAGAAGAAAAAAGTCTTTAATTATAATAATAATAATTCTAAGTTCAATTTCTCATATCCTTTATCTTTCTTAATTTTTATCATAATAATAATATTATCATCAATTTCAATTTTTATTATATATGAATCTTCTTTAAATTTTAATAGTTCTATGTGTGCCTTATTCAGAATTTATATAGATATAAGGGATGGAGATCAGTCAAATTCCACATATTGGAAAGGAATAAGAGATTTACAAAAAGATTTAGTAGGAGATAAAGTGGTAATCAACCAATTAATTAATTCAATTGAACTCCAAGAAAATGTGACTCATGATTTACAAAATAATGACCCTAATAAAAAATTTCAAGATAAAACCTTTTATAAAGAAGAAGAAAATAATAATTTTTATTATGATTATTATGTCTCATCTCCAACTTCATCGATTATAAAAGCTTATCCTACATATACAAGGAATAGAAAAGTTAATATAGAAAATATTAATTTAGAATACAAATTAAAACTATATAATGGAGTTGAGGTAAATGAAAAAATAATAGCAATAAATGAGCCTATAAAAAAAAATCCTAGTTTAATCACATCCGAATTTGCCATAGTAAATAATTATTTATGTGATATATTGGATACGATACAATTTTCAGCTGAGGAATATTTGCAATATTTGATAGATTTTTCTAAAATAATGAATAATATTGTTTTTCCCTTGTTGTATAGCATTTTTATTTTATCGATTATTTTTTCAATTCTTGGAATAATAATTCTGTTTTTACATGTTAAAAAAAGAAGAAATATATATTCAATTTTTATGCAAATTCTTTGGAATTTAAAATTTATTTTAGTATTTTTAACAATTATTTCACTTATATTATTCAGAGTTTTGGAAATTTTTGGAGAGGATGGAAGTGGACTAATACAATATGCAACTTCAGAATCAAACTTAAATTCAACAGATTCAATCATATTTAAAGGAGCAGGAAAAGTATTTTTAAAAATGTGCTTCAACAATGAAAACAATGGTGATTTATTATCAAAAATATTAAAATTAATTGATACTGATTCTTCAAAAATAGCCCAATTAAAAAGTATTGTCTTAGCTGAAATTTTTGTAAATGAATATTATAATCAAATGGAAGGAACTCAATTAGATGAAACTAAAAAGATTTTAGATGACTTGATAAATTCATACAAAGATTATAGTTTAATTTCATATTATGAAATATTAACATTAAAAAATGCACAAGAGGTATTAGATGATTTAAAATATTACACTGATTATTCAGGTCCAATCACTTATCAAAGTCCTTCAAGTAATAAACATTCTTATGATGTCTGGACTACTTTAAGAGAAAATTGTGAAAATAAATACAATAAATATGAATATATAAATAATGCATCTAGTAGAGTAGAAGGAAAAAAATATTGTATGGTTTTAGATGAATTTGATAAAGATATTGCTAAAAATTTTTATTCAGGAATAATTTGCATTCTTCCAAAGAACATAGATGAACATTTTTCTGAAGTTTATGATAACTTAAATAACTTTAATAAGGAGAATAAAGCTTATTTAAATGAAAATCCAAATTTTATAGGAATGACAAATAATTATTATAATGATTTAATTCTAATAAAAGAAAAAATATTAGATGGATTAAATCATTCAAAGAATATTGTTAATTGTATTAATAAAATATTGCATGCCTCTTCTGATGCTTCTGTGCCAGTAGATCTATTCAGTTTTATGAACTGCCAATTTTTACAGAGAGATTTGAAGGTGTTTTATTTTGAAATGGAAAATTTGAGCAATAAAACAACACCTTTTTTAGTAGTAGGAATATTATTATTAGCTTTTAAGATAATTAGTATAGTACTAGTTAGATATAATATTTATAAATATAAAAATGAAATAAATGAAGAAAGGGTGTCTGCTGAC
>CAKZZJ010000008.1 GCA_937885165.1 uncultured Caryophanales bacterium | reverse complement strand
CGTTTGCTCTTCCGATCTTTATAACACACGACTTAGGCGTTGTCGCTAATGTTGCTGATAAGGTTGCAGTTATGTATGCTGGTAAAATTGTAGAATCAGGCACAGTAGAGGAAATCTTTTATGAGCCAAAACATCCATATACATGGGCATTATTATCTTCAATGCCCGACCTTGATACAAATGAAAAACTTGATGCAATTCCAGGAACTCCACCTAATATGATTTTTCCTCCAAAGGGAGATGCATTTGCTGCAAGAAATAAATATGCAATGAAGATTGATTTTGAAGAACAACCACCTTTATTTAAAGTTTCTGAAACACATTATGCTGCAACTTGGTTACTTCATAAGGATGCACCAAAAGTTGAACCACCTAAGATTGTTACAGAAAGAATAAAGAGAATGAAGGAAAGGGTGGAAAAAAATGCAAAATAATGGAGATAGAGAAGTAATCCTTCGAGTTAAACATTTAAAGCAATTTTTTAAAATTGGCGGGCAAAAATTAAAAGCTGTTAATGACGTAAGCTTTGACGTATATAAAGGAGAAGTTTTTGGAATAGTTGGTGAATCAGGCTGTGGTAAAACAACAACTGGTAGATCAATTATTAAACTTTATGATATAACTTCTGGGGATGTTATTTTTAAGGGCCAAAGAGTGTCTGCAGGTACTAGATGGAATGAAAAAGAAATTAAGTATACGAAGATAAGATTAAAACAAAAACTTGCTCAATTGAAAGAAGAAAGAACTGAAGAATTATCAGAATGTGCTGATGATGAAGATTTAAAAGTTAAAATCAACAACAAATATGATAATTTAGAAGTTGATGAAATCAAAAAAGCTTATGATATAATTAATGCTGAAAAAGAAAGAATTCGTGCAGCACGTCACGATCAAAAATATGGCGAAAGGGATTATGCTGCTAGAAAAGTTCTTGAAGTTAAAGAGAAATATGGACCTCTTTTAGCGGATGCCTCAAATGAGGAACTTCCAAAGTTAAAAAAAGAATATAATAACGAACTTAGACTTGCTAAAAAAGATCGTGTTATGACTAAAATGCAAATGATTTTTCAAGATCCTATTGCATCTTTAGATCCAAGAATGACGGTTAAAGAAATTATAGCAGAAGGATTGAGAATTAGAGGCTATAGAGACAATAAAGTTATTGAAGAGAAGGTTTATGAAGTCCTTGAATTAGTTGGATTGGTTAGAGACCATGCAGGACGATATCCTCATGAATTTTCAGGTGGTCAAAGGCAAAGAATAGGAATCGCTAGAGCAATTATTATGGACCCAGAATTAATTATTGCTGATGAACCTATTTCAGCACTCGATGTTTCAATTCAGGCTCAAATAATTAACTTATTAAACGATTTAAGAAAAGAAAGAAATCTTTCAATCGTATTTATTGCACATAACTTATCTGTCGTTAAATATTTTTGTGACAGAATAGCTGTTATGTATTTTGGTAAGATTGTGGAGCTTGCCACATCTGAAGAGCTGTTTAAGCATCCTCTTCATCCATATACTAAATCATTGCTTTCTGCCATACCTCTTCCAGACCCTGAATATGAAAAAGATAGAGTAAGAATTAACTATAATCCAATTTCAGCACATGATTATTCAGTTGAAAAACCCACATTAAAAGAAATTTTACCAGGACATTTTATTAGCTGTAATACTGCTGAATTTGAACAGTATCAAAAGGAACTAAGAAATGAAAAATAATAAGTTGTGGAGTTATTTAATAACTTTCGCACTTGCTATTGCTCTATTTTTTATCATCGCTTCGATTTTAGGACTTTTTAGTGCTACATCTTACGATCAAATTATAATGATTATTTGTGATTCGTTATTTATTCCAGGTGTTGCACTTGCTTCTTTCGGATTAATAGTTGTTATTTCAAATGAAGGAATTTTTGATATCATTACTTATGGGTTCAAAAATTTAGTTTTATTTTTACCTATAAGATTAGGAAAGGAAAAAAGAGAGCGATATTACGATTATGCTGAAAGAAAAAAGCGTATGAGAAAAGAACATAAGAGAAATGTATGGTTTCTATTTATTGTTGGTGTTATTTTTATAGCACTTGCAGGATTATGTTTCTTAATAGATTTTATTGTTAAATAAAGGAAAAGTAAATGAAAAGAAAAAGTAATAAAATTTTAGTTATATTAGCATTATTTTTATTTGGTTTTGTTTTTGTAGGATGTAGTAGTACATCAACAAATACATCTACTATTGAGCCAACAACTACTCCAACTATAGCACCATCAAGTGTAACAACAACAGAAAGTTCTAAAGTAGATTTTGATGAATTAATGGAAAGTCTTGATTTTAATGACGTAGTTTTAGAATATGATGGAGAAAACCACAAAATAACTTTTGATGCTACATTACCAGAAGGATATACATATGTTGTAATTCCTTCAGTTTCTCATAAAGATCCAGGAACCTATGCTTACAATTTAAGAGTTACAAAGGATGGAGAAACTAAAGTTAAAACTGTGTACTTAACTATTGAAAAGATTAAGCCAACTTACCTAGGAAAAAATGATTTTACAGTTTATTTAAATGATTATACAACTCAGGTAAGTGAAAATCTTTCCTTTAGTGTTGAAGGAATTGAACCAGCAGTACAAGTTGACTTTAACAAAAGTGGTGATTACACTGTTAATTTAACAACAGTTGAAACAGAATCATATAAATCAATAGATCCTGTTGAATTAACTATTCATGTTAAAGATAGTAAATTAGGATTATCATTCCCATCTGTTGAAGGTGTTTTAACTGCTGATAAACCTACATTATCTACACAATTTGAGGATGTTTCTAGTTTGCCTGAAGGTTATACAGTTTCTTATGAAAATAATGAAGCCACTACTCAAGGCGTAAAATTAGCTAAGGGTTATGTAAAAAATTCATCTGGTGAAGTTGTTGAAGAATATCACGCAACCATCAAAGCTGATGTCGAGGATGATGAAGAATTTGAACAATATGCGAACGAAATGCTAAAGGATTACATTGATGATGATCAATTAGCAATCAATATTTTCTTTGTTAATCCTGAAAATTATGGAATTGAACATGGTGATGCATCATGGTATTCTTATACTTCATTTTCTGAATATACTGATGATGAATATAATCATGATTTAGAATTAGTTCGACAAATGCGTACTGAATATAACGAGTTTGCTGAAAAAAGCCTAAGCTTTAGTCAAAGAATCACACTCGCTAGAATCGATGAATATATTGACTATTATGAAGGAATCTTAGCAAATAAAAATAACCTTATTATGCGTCAAACTTATGTTGATCAATATGGAGGATATGCATCAAGTTTACCAGATGAAATTGAAGCATATTCTTTTAGAAATAAACAAGATGTAGATGACTGCTTAAGTATATTAACATCAGTTTATGACGCTTTTGATTCATATTATACATTTATAGAAGATAGAGAAGAAAATGGCTATGGTTTATCAGAATATTCATTAAGTGGCTTTATTAGTTATTTAAATGGAGTTGTTGATGCGTTCGAAGGAAAAGATGGATATTATTTGTTAGGAGTCATTGAAGACAAATTAGATGCTGTTAAAATCAGCACCGAAAATGAAAATGGCTTTTTAACTGAAAGTGAAGTCACAAACTATAAAGTTTCTTTTGAAGGTGTATTTAATTCAGATGTTGAAGGAAGTAAATCTGTTTATTTAGCTCATAAAGATTTAGCTAAAAAAACAAGCGATTATTTAACTGAAGCTAAAGAAGGATATTTAGCATCATCTAATTACACAGGAGTTTATCTTGGAGAATATGATGGTGGAAAAGAATTATATTATTCTATGTTATCAAATAGATTAGGATTAGGTAATTTAACACCAAGCTCATACAAAAATGAATTAGATTCTTTATTGGATAATATATACGAAGAATATTCATATTGGGAAGGATTAATAAACAAAAATAGAAAAGCATATTTAATCTATAATGACTCAAATATAGAATATATCAACTATGATACTATTGATGATTTAATTGATTATTTAAAAGAATTTGCTAAAACTATAGTTCCAGATTTAGACTCTATTCCTGATATTGATGTTGCATATATGGACCCAACAGTAACAGCAAATACAACAACTGTAGCATACTATATGAAGTCTCCACTTGATTCATATTCTAACGAATACATTCATTTAAACGGTAGACAAGTTGGCAAAAACACTCGTGATACAGCAACAACGCTTGCTCATGAGGGTTATCCTGGACATTTGTATGCCTATGTTTATTCAAAAGAAAATAAAAATTTATCTGATTTTGTAAGAGTTAATACATCTACAGGACACGGAGAAGGTTGGTCCAAATATGTTGAATATGCATTATTACAACATTTTATTGACAATCATAAAGATGATGAAGATGCTGACTCATGGGAAATCGCTATGAAGTATGCACAATATAATGAATTATTTATGTTTACTTTATATGCAAGACTAGATTTTGGTATTAATTATGAAGGTTGGAATTCAAGCAATATAGCATCATGCACAAAAAAATATGGCTTATCATTTAATAATGATTATGTACTTCAATTGTTTAATGAAATACCATCACAATATGCCCCATATGGATACGGATTTGCTTTATTCTATTCATTACATGAATTAGCTAAGACCACTTTAGGTGTTTGGTACGATGAGGTTGAATTTAATGAAGTATTATTAAGACAGGGCTGGTGCGGTCTAACACAACTAAAAGTATATGTTAATGAATATTTAACTCAAAAGAAGTTTGTGCTAAATATAGTTTAATTTTAAACATAATATAAAGATGTAAAATATCATTAATAAACTTTTTACAAGACATTATTATATAAATAATTTAACAAGAATAGATAATACTTACTAATGTTGAAAAAGATTTTAAGGTTCTCTTAATTTGGGGGATTACTATGGGAAACTCACATTTAAATTATGAGAACTACTATCTTTTTTTAAAAAATCATTTAACTTTAAATTTAAATGATTATAATTATTAAAAGTCGATTCTTTAAATTGTTTGGTTGCTTGATAAAATATCAAATATACCAAGCAGAAAATTGAAGAAAATCAAAAAGACAATTCATATTATAGAGCATAAATATATGAATTGTTTTTTTTGTGGTAAGGTGAGGGCTAAAAATATTATTACATGAACTTGATTTTGAAATTCTATAATGGTATTTTTAATGCCCAAATTGTCAATTAATCGTAGAAAGAAACGTAAAAAAGAAGATGAATTTAATCATCTTCTAATCAACTTAAATATCTTCTTCGCATTAAAGCCTTTAACATCAGGCTTAAGTACATCCTTTGTTGAAGTTTCAGTTTCAACATAGATATATTTCATATCTAGATTTTTAGCTCCTTCAATATCAGTAAATGGATCATTGCCAACCATTACACATTCATCAATATATAATTTATTTTCATAAATCAATGTTTCAAAAAATTTCTTATTTGGCTTTTTAACGCCATAATCACTTGAAATATATATTCCATCAAAATATTTTTCAATACCTAAGGCATAAAGTTCAAATATAGTAAAGCATCTTTGGGCATTAGTTAACAAATATATATTATATCCTGTGTTTTTTAAAGCTTCTAATAGCCATATAACATTAGGATATAATTTTATTTTATTTAAAGATGATAATCTAAATGTCCAGGCTATTCTATATGCTTCATAATCATCTACTTCAAATATTTCTTTAAACACTTCGAGTAAATCAAATTCTTCTTTTTCTTTAGACTTTTCATTACATTTAGCTAAATATATTTTTTTAAAATTGCCTGCTAAATATTTATCATCTTTAAATAGTTTTTCAACATGTTCAAAGAAACCTTCATATTTTTCATCAGTATCGATATCAATAAGTGTTCCATATAAATCAAATATTACATTTCTAATCATCTTTGGTATTTTTCTCCATATTTTCTTAATTTCTTAGCTGCTTTACTTTTTAATTCATTTGGTAAAATACGGTAACTCCAGTTATTCTTACCTATCACACCAGGTAAATTCATACGATAATTCTCATCCTGATATAATAAATCTTGGACTGGGATTATAACATATTTAGCTGAAGATTTATAAGCAAGCTCAATCATAGAATCTATAATATCTTTATCTTTCTTTAATTTCTTTGTCTTTAAAGATAATTTATTTCTTTCTTCTATTAAATCATTGACAAATATTTCTTTTCTTTCTTCAGATAATGTATTTAAAAGTCCCATCACAGGAATTCCATCATGAGTTTCAGTATATAATACATAATTAGCATTATTGTTTGATGGTTTATGAATATTATTTTTATTACCATCAAAAGCTTCTTCTAATATTCTCATACCTGGATATTTGACATTTTTTAATAAACGTCTTACACCATCATCCATTACACATAAATCTTCAACAATAATATTCTTATCCAATATGTCTTTAAATAGCTCTTCTTTTGGCCCATCCTTCCAGGAGCCGTCTTTAGCATTAATACTACCGTTTTCTACCATATAAAAGCGATCAAAGCCTCTAAAATGATCTATTCTTAATATATCATAAAGTGCTAAAGAATTAAATAATCTTTTTCTCCACCATGCATAATTATCTTTTTTCATATAGTTGTAATCATAAATAGGATTACACCATAGCTGGCCATCAGGATTAAAGCCATCGGGCACGCATGCTGAAATATATATCATTTCTTTATTTTTATCTAATAAGAATAAATCCGGGTTATACCAAACATCAGATGAATCATATGCCAAATATATGGGTATATCACCTATAATTGATATATCATTTTTATGAGCATATTGCTTTAATTTATTCCATTCATTTATGAATTCAAACTGAGTCCATTGATAAAATAAATATAAATCTTTATATTCATTTAAAATCATCTTTTCAAGTTTAGGTGAATAATTCTTTTCAAAATCAGGGGCCATCATTAGTGTTTGGAGTTGAACAAAAACAGGAATAGACACCGGAACGTCTAAAACAGAAAGTGAATATTCAGGGTTTTCAGCACCAATACAATGAATAATGTCTGGCTTAATTTTATTTACCAATTGTTTTATGGCGCATCGATTACTCCTGTATTTCGGCTTCCCCCAAAAGGAAAATTTTGAAAAAAGAATATTTTCAACATGACCATTATAGCGAAAAAAATTATAATGTATGCCAGCATGGTTAAAAGAAATGATTTTTTTAGCCAACCGAGGATAGGGTGAGATAATATGTAGCTCTATCAAGTCATCCAACTTCTCCATCTCTTTTATTCCGTTTGTATTCCATACGGCATATTCAAATATTTCTTTTTGGATGGGAATATGATTAAACCAACAATAAATTCTATGTGCCAAACTGGTCTTAATTGGTAAGTAACTACTTAGTTGCGAATTATTAAACGCACAAATCCATACTACTTTCAACTTGTTCTCCATATAATATAATTAACTTTTGCTATTGACTGTTATTCTTCTTTTGTGATGGTTCGCAGAAATCAATCAAAAATCTGGTTCAAAACCGTTCAAAAGCCTTTCAACGCTAATTTACACGAACCAGTCGGTAATTACAGATTGTTATCAATACAATACTGCTCAACGATTGGGATAAATGTCTCGTACCAATACCATGTTTTTGCTACCAACACGCCATACGTATTGCCTTTTCGCGCATTCTTGCTTTTCCAGCATTGCACAAAATGATGCATATTTACCTTAGCAAATCCCTTGTCCTTCATCATTTGAAC
>CAKZZJ010000007.1 GCA_937885165.1 uncultured Caryophanales bacterium | reverse complement strand
CGGCGACCACCGAGATCTACACTCTTTCCCTACACGACGCTCTTCCGATCTTACTGAAAAATATTGTCAGTTAGGTTGTTCAAGAAGCGGTATTGATAAACCGATTGAAATTGGCCAGATACAAAGATTTGTAACTGATTTTGAAGCATCTTTGGATATGAAGGTGTGGGAATTTGGTAAAAGCAACAATAAGCTTGTTTCAATAATCGGTTCCGGTCCTTCAGGACTTACGGCAGCTATTGAATTAAAGAAGCTTGGTTATGATGTAAATATTTATGAAAAAGATAATAAGCCAGGCGGATATTTGAGGTATGGTATACCAGAATATCGTCTACCTTCTAGTGTGCTTGATAAAGAAATCAAAAGGATAACTGATGCCGGTGTGAAAATAATTACCAATACTAATGTAGATGAAGAATTATTTAAAAAATTAAAGAAAGAATCAGAGGCTTTAATTTTATCTACAGGTTATTCTAAAGGCAAAGTTATAGATTTATTTAAAGATAATAAGAAGGCGATACTTGCTGTAGATTTCTTACATAAAGTAAAAGATAAAAAAGGTAAAATAAATTGCCCTGATAATGTAGTAATTATTGGTGGCGGTGATGTAGCAATGGATGTTGCAGTTACATTAAAGAAATTAGGCGTAAGAAATGTTACTGATGTAGTATATGAAGAATTTAGTGAATTTAGGGCATCTAAAAAAGAACTAGAATTAGCTCAAAAAGAAAATGTTACTATTTTAGATGGTTATGTTCCAGTTGAATCAAAAAGAGGGAATATAGTAGTATTTAAACACAGATTTATCGATAGTATGCTTAAAATCAAAGCTGATTTAGTGATTCTTGCAACAGGACAAGTATATGATGATAAATTTAGTGATGTTAAATTTGATAATAATGAAGCTATTTCACAAAATTATCATGTAAAAGATAATATATTTGTTGCAGGTGATATCGCAAAAGGAGAAAAAACAGTTGTTTATGCTGTAAGAAAGGGTAAAGAAGTTGCCGCATATGTAAATTCATTTTTAGGGGGTAACAAATAATGATAAAAAAAGATTTATCCATAACTTTTATGGGCGTAAAATTTCCTAATCCTTTCTGCTTATCATCATCTCCAGTAGGCAACTGTTATGATATGTGCGCCAAGGCTTATGATTTAGGCTGGGGCGGTGTAGTTTTTAAGACTATAGGACCAAAACATTATTTTATTGATGAAGTTTCGCCAAGATTTGATGCGTTAAAGAAGGAAGCAACTCCTTTTGTGGGTTTTAAAAACATGGAACAGATTGCTGAACATTCTTTAGAAGAAAATTTAAGAGATTTAAGAAGATTAAAACAAAATTATCCTAATCAGGTTTTAATTGCCTCTATAATGGGCTCAAATGAAGAAGACTGGACAGAACTTGCAAGACTTGTAACTGAAGCTGGTGCTGACATGCTTGAACTTAATTTTTCATGCCCGCAAATGACATCTCACGCAATGGGATCTGATGTTGGTTCTTCACCTGAATTATGCGAAAAATACTGCAGGGCCGTAAGAAGAGGCACAGATTTACCATTTATGGCAAAAATGACACCTAACATTACAGATATGTGTGTACCTGCTATTGCTTCAATTAAAGGTGGTGCCAATGGTATTGCCGCTATAAATACAGTTAAATCTATCGTTAATATAGATTTAGAAAAACATGTAGGACTTCCTATTATTGATGGTAAATCAGCAATTTCAGGCTATTCTGGTAAAGCTGTAAAGCCTATAGCTTTAAGATTTATTGAGCAGATGAAGACTAATACCGAACTAAAGGATGTAGAAATATCAGGTATTGGCGGAATTGAAACCTGGGAAGATGCAGCTGAATTTATATTGCTCGGAGCGAAAACTTTGCAAGTTACAACAGCTATTATGCAGTATGGATATCGTATAATTGATGATTTAACTAATGGTTTAATGCATTATATGGAAGAAGAGGGCGTAGATAGGCTTGAGGATTTAGTGGGTTTAGCAATCAATAACATCATTCCTGCAGAGAATTTAAATAGAGATTATAAGGTTTATCCTGAAATAAATTATGACAAATGTGTAGGCTGTGGAAGATGCGAAATATCATGCTATGATGGAGCACACCAGGCAATGATGTGGGATAGCGATTTAAGAAGACCAAGATGTGATAAAGACAAATGTGTTGGCTGTCTTCTTTGCGCTTTAGTGTGTCCGGTTGGTGCGATAACTGTAGGTGAAAGAGTATTAAAAGAAGGAAGGAAAAAAATCAATCTTTCTAAATTGAATCTTCAGCAAAATTTAGATAAGATCTAAAAATTATTATGGTAGTTGAAAATAAAACAAATATTACAAGTGAAGAATCATATAAAATATTAATGGCAGCAGCGAAAAAAGATTATATCCAAAAATCATGGATTATAATTTTAATATTCATTGTTGGTGTACCTGTTTTAGTCATTGGCTTAGTTCAGAAAGAAACAATTTATATCGTGCTTGGGGCGATATTTATTGCTTTATCTATCATTTATCTTGTGGTAACATTAATCAATATAAAAAGAATTCCAAAAAAGATCAAAGAACAGAATAAAGAAATAACTCAATATGGTGCTGAATATGATTATAGATTTAAAGAACAGTCTGTTGATGTAAATTTAAAATCACAAGGAAAAAATAATAGAGTCAAGCTAGAATATTTAACTATGAAAAAAGCTATAGAATATGATGATCACTATGTAATAAGATTTGAAGATTATGTTCTTTATGTCAGTAAAGATGGCTTTCAAAATAAAAGATTAGAAGAATTCTTTAGATCTAATATCACCTATACAGGAAAAAAGAAGAAAAGAAAAATAATTGATAAAAGGAAAAATAAAGAAAGCACAAATTAGCTTTTCTTGATTAATTTTATTGAATTATTTGCTGAAATTAGGACTTGGGTTAATGCTTGAGTCCTTTTCTTTTATTTTTAGGCAAAATAAAAAGTGGCTTCTTTAAGCCACCGACAAATCCTAATTTTTTAATTCGTAAACATAATCGTCCATTACATAAGATGAACCAATATCTGTTACTATTGAATCTATTTTTTTAAAACCCATTTTCTCGTATTTCACAACAGCATTCTCGTTAAATTTATTTACTGTAAGTCTGATAGGGAGTCTATAGTTTTTTAAATAATTAATGGATGCTCTTGCAAGACCAATATTTTGAAATTCTGGTAAGATATATAATTTGGATAAAAAGATATAATCATCTTTAAATTCATATGCGAAAAAACCCATAAATGTATCATTTTCTTCAAGAAGAATATATTTATACCCACTATTAATATTTTCTTTTATTGCATTTATTGATAAAAATTTATCAAGCATATAAATAATTTGTTCTTCATCTAAAATATTTTTATATGCTATGTGCCAGATTACATCCGACATTTTTGATATCTTTTTAAAATCTGATTCATTAATGGCAATTATAAATTCCATGATTTTCCCCTTAAATTTATTCAATTTTAAAATATTATTTTCCATTTTTCAATAATCATTTGACTTTTAAAATCAAAAAGTTATATAATAAACTTTGTTTAGGCTTGTGTAATTTAAAATATAATTTTAAATTTAAAAATATGGAGGGAATATGATAAAAAAGATTCTTAGAAGTGTAAGAGAATATAAATTTTCAAGTATTCTATCGATGATTTTCATTACCGGTGAGGTAGGGATGGAATGTGTTTTACCTTTTATTACTTCACTTTTAGTAGATGAGATGCATTCGAATGATACGACTAAATTGATCATTTATAGTGTAATCTTGGTCGTTATGGCGATGTTATCACTGCTATTTGGTGCTCTTGCCGGAAAATTTTGTGCTAAGGCATCTGCAGGATTTGCCAAGAATTTAAGAAAAGATATGTATGAAAACATCACTAAATTTTCATTTTCCAATGTGGATAGATTTCAGGCATCATCACTTGTTACAAGAATGACTACGGATGTAAATAATGTTCAAAATGCCTATATGATGATTATTCGTACAGCTATAAGATCACCATTGATGCTGATTTTTTCTATAATAATGAGTTTCATTATGGCACCAAGTTTAGCGTGGATATTTGTTGTAGTAATGCCTATACTTGCTTTCGGTATATTCGCAATTATGTATTTTGCAACCAAGATATTCAGACGTATATTTAAAAAATATGATGCACTTAATGAATCAATCAAGGAAAATATTGATGGTATAAGGGTTGTAAAATCATTTGTAAGAGAAGATTATGAAATTGAAAAATTTGATAAATCAGCCAAAGATTTAAGAAATGAATTTACTAAAGCCGAAAGAATTGTCAACATGAATAACCCTCTGATGCAGTTTTCTATAAATGCACTTATGATTTTACTTCTTACAATTGGTTCTATCATAATTGTTGAAAATTCAAGTTATGATATTGCAACAGAAACTTATAATTTTTTCGGTGTAACTGTAGGTCAACTTCAGTCACTTACAACATACGGATTTCAGTCATTGATGGCCTTAATGATGTTATCAATGGTTGTCTTAATGATTACTATGGCTATTGAATCTGCAAGAAGAATAGTAGAAGTATTAGAAGAAAAGCCGGACTTAACAAATCCTGAGGATCCAGTTTATGAAGTTGAAGATGGCAGCATTAAATTTGATAATGTATCTTTCAAATATAGTCTTGATGCAAAAAAATATTCACTTG
>CAKZZJ010000006.1 GCA_937885165.1 uncultured Caryophanales bacterium | reverse complement strand
TCATAAATCATTATTAAAATTATCACATGTGATAATTTTAATAATGATTTATGAATTCAAATCATATGAAGCACTAATTACGGATTTGTTTAGAATTTTGATTGTCGCTCTAATAAGAGGTACTTTTTTAAGTCCGGTATTTTTTATGTCGCTTGCTGGAGGATTATCTTCATTTGTAATAATGCTGATATTCAGCAAAATAAAGATATTTACTGCAGTAGGAACAAGTGTAATGGGATCTATTTTTCATTCAATTGCACAGGTTGTTGTCTGTATAATTTTAATATCAAGTGAATCAGTTTTATATTACTTACCTTTTATAATGCTTTTATCACTTGGCACTGGTATAGTTTCGGGGTTCATTTCCGATATGTATTTGAAAAGAAGTATTTCTAAAAGATTTATTGATGTTAAAGAATATGTAAGATGAAATTATTTCTTGAAATAATTTAATAGTTGTGTTATTATTTCAATGTTGATTTTAAGATAAAAGACGTGACAGAAAACAATCAGTTTTAGAAGAGAAAAAATGATATGGTGAAACATTTTTAACTGATATTCTGTGAATTCACTTTTGGAGAATCATAAATTAATTGAGGTGCTACCCATAATTTGGGTGGAACTAAGGTGGTACCGCGGCTTGTTCGTCCTTAGGCTTATGCTTAAGGCTTTTATTTTTGTTAGGAGGAAGAAAAATGGATGAATTAAAAGAACTTGATGGCATTTTAGAAAATCTTGATGAAGATTTGAAAAATTGTAATGATATCAATCAGCTTGCCAAAACAAAAGCCGATTATCTTGGTAAAAAAGGCCCTCTAGCTAACGTTATGGCAAATATGCGTAATTTCAGTGCAGAGGTAAAAAAAGAAATCGGTATTCGTTCTAATGCGATAAGAAAGGCAATAGAAGAAAAAATTGAAGAGAAAAGAAACAATATCGAGGATGCATTAATCAATGCTAAACTAGAAAGCGAAAAAATTGATGTTACTTTACCTGGTGTTAAATTTCAAACAGGTGTAATACATCCTTTAAATCAGATAGTTATGGATTTAGAGGATTTATATATTTCAATGGGCTATACTGTAGCAACTGGACCGGAAATTGAAACTGATGAATTCTGTTTTGAAAAACTGAATTTGCCTAAAGGACATCCAGCAAGAGATATGCAGGACACATTCTATATCAATCCTGAATTATTATTAAGAAGTCAGACTTCTCCTGTTCAGGCAAGAAAGATGCTTGAAGAGGGAGGGAAACCGCTTAAAATTATTTGTCCAGGTAAGGTTTATAGAAGAGATGCTGATGATGCAACACATTCTCATCAGTTTATGCAGTGTGAAGGTCTTGTATTAGGCCACGATATTACACTTGCAGATTTAAAGGGTGCCTTACTTGAAATGGCAAGAAAAATGTTTGGCAAGGATAGAGAAATTCGCCTTCGTCCATCATTCTTCCCATTTACTGAACCATCAGTAGAAGTAGATGTATCATGTGGAATGTGCCACGGAAAAGGCTGCTCTACTTGTAAGAACAGCGGCTGGATTGAAATATTAGGTGCAGGTATGGTAAATGACAATGTGCTTAGAATGAATGGTTATGACCCTAATATTATCCAGGGCTTCGCGTTTGGTATTGGTATTGAAAGATTAGCAATGCTCAAATATAACATCGATGATATTAGAAATTTTTATATCAACGATGTAAGATTCTTAGAACAATTCAAGGAGGTGAAGTAAAATGATAGTATCAAAGTCATGGTTATCAGAATATCTTGATTTAGAAAAATATTCTGATAAAGATTTATATGATATTTTTACTTCACATATTAATGAAGTTGAAACAATGACTCATATGATTGAGGCAAATAATTTGACCATTGGTTTGATTAAAGAATGCATCATGCATCCCGATAGTGATCATCTTCATATATGCCAAGTAGAAGTAAGAGAAAATGAAGTATTACAGATTGTTTGTGGTGCACCTAACGCAAGAGAAGGTATCAAAGTAATAGTTGCCAATATTGGGGCAGTATTACCTGGTAATTTCAAAATCAAGAAATCAACTATTAGAGGCGTTGAATCAAATGGTATGTTATGTAGTTTACAAGAACTTGGAATAGATGAAAAATATGTTCCTGAAAAATTCAAAAATGGTATTTATGAATGTGGGGATGATGCAAAAGTTGGAGAAAATGCATTAGAATACCTTAATATGAACAATGATACAATTTTTGATTTGGAACTAACTTCAAATAGGAGTGATTTATTATCAGTAAGAGGTGTTGTATATGATTTAGCCTGTGCTACTTCACAAAAACCTAAATTTCAGCAATATAAGCTAGAAGAAGATAATGAATTAAATCCTGTTGAAATTAAAATTGAGACTGATAAATGTCATAAATATCTTGCAAGATATATTAAAGGTGTAAAGATAGAAGAATCTCCAATGTGGCTTAAAGCCAAATTGATAAAAAGCGGTATTAGACCAATATCTAATGTTGTCGATATCACAAATTTGGTTCTGATGGAATTTGGTCAGCCACTACATTCATTTGATGCTGACAAACTAGGTAATAATATTTTAGTCAGAAATGCACATGAAAATGAAGAATTAATTACATTAGATGATGTTAAAAGAAATCTTAGGGTTACTGATATAGTAATTACAGATGGTAATGATGCAGTATGCTTAGGTGGTGTAATGGGTGGAGTTTCAACAGAAGTTGACACTGAAACTAAAAACATCATCCTAGAAGCAGCATATTTTGATCCATTGTCAATAAGAAAAACATCACAAACTTTAAATTTAAAGAGTGAATCATCAATTAGATTTGAAAGAAAGATAGATTACAATAGAGTTGATGAAGCATTAGATTATGCAGCATATTTAATTAAAGAAATCGCCGGTGGTAAAATATTAAAAGGTGTTTCATCAGATATTAAAGTAAAATATGAAGAAAAGCACGTTGATATTACTCTTGATAAAATAAACTCTGTTTTAGGTACAAAACTTGATAATGATTATATTTATAATTTGTTTGAAAGACTAAATTACAAATTTGAATATGATAAAGGAGTATACCATATTACTCTTCCTTCAAGAAGAATGGATTTGGAAGAATCTCCACAAGATGTTATCGAAGATGTTGCCAGAATGTATGGTTATGAAAATATACCTACTACTTTAGCTAAAACTGAATCAAAAGGTGGTTTGACATTCTCTCAAAAGCGCATCAGAAATATCAGAGAAATATTATCAAGTATGGGATTAAAAGAAATAGTAAGCTATTCATTAATAAAGGAAACTGATTTAGGCTTATATGTTGATGAAATCAAAAATCCAGTAAAAGTATTGATGCCTCTTACGGAAGATAGAAATGTGATGAGAGAAAGTTTGCTTAATGGCTTGGTTGATACAGTAAGATATAATCTTGCAAGAAAAAATGAAAACCTTGCATTCTTCGAAATTGGTAATGTATATTTTGACAATAATGAAGAATTACATTTAGGTATAGCGTTAAATGGCACATTCACATCACTTTTATGGAACGGTAAAAAGATGGATGCTTCATTTTATCTATTAAAAGGAATAATAGAAGAATTATTCAACAGATTAAATGTTAAAGCAACTTATGAAACAAAAACTGCTAATAAGACCTTCCATCCAGGAAGATGTGCCAAGATAATTTTAAGAGGTGAAGAGGTTGGATTTATTTCTGAACTTCATCCTAAATTTGCCAAGGATAATGATGTTGCAGGAACAGTAGTATTAGAAATTAAACTAGCTAAGGTTTTGCTTGAAAACAATAATTTCAAATACCATTCTATAAACAAATATCCTTCTATTGAAAGAGATATAGCTATTGTTGTTGATAAAGATGTATTGGTTTCTGATATTGAAAAATCAATCAAGAAAGCTTCATCATCACATTTAACAAAGATAGAAATATTTGATTTATATGAAGGAATAAATATTGGCATTACTAATAAATCTTTAGCATTCAGACTGACATTTGAGGATAATAATAAAACTTTAGAAGCTAAAGAAGTTGATAAAGATATTGAAAACATATTAATAAAATTAGGTAAAGATTTTAATGCATTACTAAGATAGGTGATATTTTTGGAAAGTATATATAATTATACTAAAGAAATGTTAATAGACTATATGCTGAATTTGGGAGAAAAGACATTCAGATGTAATCAAATAATTGAATGGCTTTATAGAAAAAAAGTTAAATCATTTGATGATATGAGAAACATCAGCAAAAGTTTTATACAAAAACTTAAAGAAGACTTTTGTATTAACAGACTGAATTTAGTAATTAAGCAAGAATCTAAAGATGGAACAAAAAAGTTTTTATTTGAACTCGAAGATAAAAACAAAATTGAGTCTGTTTTAATGAAAAATGATTATGGCTATAGTATTTGTGTCACAACCGAAGTAGGTTGTAATATGGGATGTATTTTTTGTGCTTCAGGCATGAAAAAGAAGGTTCGTAATTTAACAACATCAGAAATAATATTACAAATACTTATGGTTGAAGAAATAGAAAATATTAAAATAGGCAATGTTGTTATAATGGGGATTGGTGAACCTTTTGACAATTATGATAATGTAATCAATTTTATTAAGATTATCAATTATCCTCTTGGTCTTGAAATCGGTGCTAGACATATAACAGTTTCTACCTGTGGAGTAGTACCTAAAATCTATGAATTTGCTGAACTTGATTTACAAGTTAATCTTGCTATATCACTTCATAGCGCGTATGATGATGTAAGAAGTAGGATTATGCCGATAAATAAAAAATATAATCTTGATGTCCTTATTAAGGCAATTAAAGATTACGTTGATAAGACTGGAAAGCGAGTAACGATAGAATATATATTGTTAAAAGATATCAACGATTCAAAAACTGCTGCTTTAAAATTGATTGATTTATTAAAAGGTTTAAATGTTTATGTTAATCTAATACCTTACAATGAGGTTTTGGAAAAGCCATATAAAAGAAGCAGTGAAGCATCAATGAGATTATTCTTTGATACATTAAAAAAAGGCAATATCAATGTTCAGTTAAGAAAAGAACAGGGTTCTGATATTGATGCCGCATGTGGTCAATTAAGGAGTAAAAATTCATAATATGGAAAAAGGAAGAATTATCAATTTAAATGGTGGTGTTTATAAGGTTATGCTTAATG
Source organism: uncultured Caryophanales bacterium (assembly GCA_937885165.1). Taxonomy (GTDB): domain Bacteria; phylum Bacillota_I; class Bacilli_A; order Acholeplasmatales; family Anaeroplasmataceae; genus Anaeroplasma. The sequence continues at coordinate 1,640 of CAKZZJ010000006.1, read as the reverse complement.
ATGGCACCATCGTTGAACTTAAGGCAAGAGGAAAATTAAGAGCCACAAAAGTAAATGAAATTAATAATAAATCTATCAGCAGCAAAAAAGAAGTTCAAACAGTTAAATTATCTCCAAAGGTCGGTGACATTGTTAACATTTCTAATGATATGATAGATTCGTTTGAAAAAAGAAAAAATGAATTAATAAGACCGGATATTGCAAATATTGATCAAGTCTTATTAGTGTTTTCAGCAAAGAAACCCGATTTTTCATATTACTTACTTGATTTATTTTTGACAATAATCAAAGCTCAGAATATTGATGTTATTATCGTAATAACAAAGGTTGATTTGATTTACATCAATGAATTTGATGAATTAAAAGAAAATATGTCTTATTATGAAAAACTAGGCTATAAAGTATTATATGTCGATAGCTTGAATAAACATGGCATTGAAAACGTTCAGAAAGTGTTGAAAAACAAAATCACAATATTATCAGGACAAACTGGTGCTGGAAAATCAACTCTGATTAACGCACTAATACCAGAATTTAATTTACAAACACAGGAAATATCAGAAGCTTTAGGAAGAGGAAAACACACAACAAGGGAAGTAACATTATATCCTTACAATAATGGCTTTATCGGTGATACACCAGGATTTTCTAAACTTGATGTTAATTTAATTGAAAAAAACAAAGTTAAAGATTTATTTGTTGATTTTAAAAAATATCATTGCCAATTTAAAGATTGCAATCATACAAAAGAGACAAAAGGCTGTAAGGTTTATGAGGCTTATTTGAATAACGAAATATTAAAAACAAGATATGAAAGTTATTTAAAAATTATAACAGGAAACGGTGATAAAAAATGAAATTATCTGTATCAATTTTAAATATTGATTATAAAAACATTGAAAAGAATCTTAATGATATAATTGATGATATTGATTATGTTCATCTTGATGTAATGGATGGAGTTTTTGTTAAGAACTTGTCATTTGGTCCAGCACTAATAAAATCAATAAGACCATTGACAGAAAAAACTTTTGATACACATTTGATGATAATAAATCCTGAAAAATATATCAAAGATTATGTTGATGCTGGATCAAATATTATAACGTTTCATGTTGAGGCAACAGGTGATGTTTTGGGAACAATTAATCTAATAAAAAGTTATAATGTTAAAGCTGGACTCTCAATAAAACCCAATACAGAAGTTAATGCAATAAAAGAATTTTTACCATATTTAGATATGGTGCTTATAATGAGTGTAGAACCAGGTTTTGGCGGACAAAAATTTATGGAAAATTCTATTGCGAAAGCAAAAGAATTACAGGAATTAAAAAAGAAAAATAATTATCATTATGAAGTGAATATTGATGGTGGAATAAATAACGAAACTATTAAAAAAGTCAAAGATTATCTTGATGTTTGTGTTGTTGGCTCTTATATAGTTTCTGATAAAAATCCAAAGGAAAAAATAGAGCTTATAAGAAATGCTTAAAACGAAAAATAAGATAAAAAAGAAATTTTATTAACAAAAGTCACAAAAACTTCAAAATTTTATCATTTTTTATTGAATAAAATATTTTATTATTTTATAATAATTTTAAACTGAATTAAAGAAAGGGTGTTTATAAAATGTTTAAAGC
>CAKZZJ010000005.1 GCA_937885165.1 uncultured Caryophanales bacterium | reverse complement strand
CTGCTGATATTCGTCTTCATCGATCAGCCCCTGCTCATGGTAGGCCCTCAGTTTTTCCAGCATTTTGTCATATTTGTCTTTGACCTTCTGGACTTCATTTTCATGGACAGTTCCCATGAATTGCTGGACTTCCTCTTCCAGTTTCTTTCGCTTGTCTGCGTACTCTTTCTCAATAATCTCCTTTGCCTCATCAGGAGTCCTGATATTCCACATCTTGCTAAATGTGTTCATATTGAATGGTAGATTATATAGTTCATCCTTGTACACAGCAATAGGTGAATTGATGTAATTATTGAATTCTGCGAACTGATTAATATAATCCCAGATTTTCTTGTCTGATGTATGGAAAATGTGGGCTCCATACACATGGACATTAATCCCTGACTGCTCTTTGGTGTATACATTTCCCGCAATGTGATCCCTCTTATCAATTACAAGACATGTCTTACCCCGCTTCTTCGCCTCGTAAGCGAATGTAGCGCCAAAAAGTCCTGCTCCAACAACTAAATAATCATACATATTCATCAAAAAGAATTAAAAGAAGCGGCAGATATATTTATTTAATTATATTAAATGAAATTCCTGATTCTTTAACTTCATTTAATTTAGATAATATAAATGATTCATTATTTATGTCAGATAAGGATGTTATAGAATACTTATCTATTTTATCTAAATTAGGAACAGGTAATTATTTAATAAGATCACTTGAGGATTTTATATCAGCTATAAGTGAATTAAATAAAAAGTATATAACAAAAGAACATTTTTATAGAGGTCATTATTATTATAAATATATATTGATACCTTCACTTTTCAGAACAACATCTAATCCGCTTGTTGCCTTATACATGGCCTGTGATAAACCACTTGGTTTTACTGATAAAAAACTTGATATTGGTGAAGTAATAATGATGAGTGAAGATAAAAATAATGTAAAATATTCAGATTCAAATATTACAACAATTTTATCCTCATTATCAGTCTTAGAAACAAAATATAAAGAAGAATTATATGATAAGATAACTGAATCTATCAAAAAAAATGATAAAGAAATTTATTTAAAGTCAAATTCATATTCTAGATTTGTTGCCGAGGTATCAAGTGAATTACCTAGATTTGACGATAAGTTCTTCCAGCCTGATGTCTTACTTACGCCTAAACATGTCAAAGTTGGTATGATAAATGAACGTATAATTGCCCAAAGCGGATCATTCATACTTTTTGGTCTTATAGATTATAAGAATGGTTCTACAGAGACAATCAAAACCGCAATAAAAGAAAAAATATATATAACTAATAAAGAATATATATTGACTCAGTTAGATATGCTTAATATCAATGCTAAAAGTATGTATCCTGATATGGATCATGCCGCAATTGAAATTGCTAAAAAATATAAATAAATCAAAGGAATTATTTATGAATATATTGTTAGTAAATGATGATGGTTATAATTCAAAAGGGATAAATATTTTAAAGGAAGCTATAAATAAATATGGGAATATTTATATCATTGCCCCAGAAAGTCAAAGAAGTGGGGCATCTCATAGTTTTACATACCGTGGTCCTTTTTATCTAAACAAGATGAAGGAAAATGAATATTCACTTAATGCTTTACCTGTTGACTGCGTAAGGTTAGCAAAAGTACTTGATGTTGATTTTGATTTAGTTATATCAGGTATTAATGACGGACTTAATTTAGGAACTGATATACTTTATTCAGGAACCTTAGGTGCTGCAAGAGAAGCACTGATAGAAAATATTCCTGCGGTTGCTATATCAACTGATATTGATTCATTTGATATTGTAGAAAAAGAAATAAGTGAAGTTTTAAAATTAGTTTTTGAGAAAAAACTATATTCGAAAAGATATGTGTTAAATATTAATTTTCCAACCAAAAATTATGTTTCCTCAAAAGGTATAAAAGTTACTAAAGCTGGAAAAAAGATTTTTGATACGATATTTGTTAAAAATGAAGATCATTATGATGTATCATATGAACTTGTTACATTAGATAAAAAAACAGATACTGATGTTAATTTAGCAGAAGAAGGCTATATAACAATGGTACCTGTAGGTCTGAATGAAACAAACAAAAATGGTATAAAAATATTAAAAGATAAATTGGATAGGTGAATATAATGTCAGTTGAAGAAATGTTATTATATTTAGGTGTAAGAACACAAAGTGAAGAGTCAATTAGACTTTGTTATTTGATGGATATGGAAGCATTCTCTATGATGGAAGATGTATCAGCATATAATTTTTATGATGAAAAAAGAATTTATGAAGTTGTATATAATCTACTACTAGATTATCTTGATTATCAAAAGCTGGATTCAGCTTTAAAAGAAGAATATGAAGAAATTGTTGCATATCTTGATTTAGATGAAGAAGATAAGGAATATCGAGAAAAATATTTTACTGGTCTTGAAAGAACATTACTCAGGTTCAATTATTTTGATTTAATAAGCATACAGCCTTATAAAGATGATAATACAGAAGGCCTTGCTCAAAACGCATATGTTTATGAACTTAAAAAATTATTTATTGAAGCTTTGAAATTATATGTTAAATTAGGTTTTCAGGACCGAATTGAAATAGTAAAAAGAAAAATGGAAATGAATTAAAAAATGATGAATCACTCTTCATCATTTTTTATTTCGTTTAATCTTCTTTTTTCTTCTTTAGTTAATGGAACTGGATCATATCCTCCTTTAAAAAGAGGAGTACATTTTAATAATCTTTTAGTAGTAAGATATGAAGCTTTGAGGAAATTGAATTTTTCATAACAGCCTCTTGCATATTCACTACAGGTTGGAATAAATCTACATCTTGGAGATAATCCCGGAGAAATTTCTCTTTTGTACCAGTCTATTAATTTTATTGCCCCTTTATTCTTCATGATAAATTCTTGTAAATACTTCTTTTAAAACCTTATCCCCATAAAGAAGTCTGATTATCTCATAAGCAAAGTCCAAAGAAAATGCTACACTTTTAGCAGTAATTAATTTATTATCAACTACTACACCCTTGTGTGAAAAATTACCACCGAAATCCTGATTCATTGCCTCAAAGCAAGTATAGTTTCTACCCTTTAGAAAGCCAAGTTCACCAAATATTGTCGGTGCGGCGCAAATACCAAATACATATTTATCATTTAAAAAGAAGTAATTAATTATTTTATGAACCATTTCACTACTTTGTAAAAATTTATAATGTGCACCACCAGGAATAAGTAAGGCATCATATTCTTTATAATCTATTTTCTTTAATAATGTGATATTAGATAATGTAATGTTATGTGAACCTACAACCTCTTTTTTATCACTCGCGATAGTCAAATCTCCTTTAGCCCTTCTTATTAAGGCAAATGGTGCCATAGCTTCTTCCTCTTCAAACCCATCAAATATTAATGCAAGTATCTTCATATTTTAAGCTCCTTATCTATATTTTAAAATATTCCATGAAAAATTGCTATAAAAAATGCTTCAAGAAGAAGCATTTTATTTATTATCCTTTATTTTTTGTTTCTCTTAATATTGCAAGTGTTATGATTAGTACACCATATAACATCAAAATAATACCACTTACGATATAGAATGCTGTATTAATACCATCAACACCTACTAAGAATAATATTGCAAATACTAATAATACTACACCAAGCACGCCCTCAATTATCGCGATTACCAGTAAATCTTTGTTCTTAAATGCTAATACCAATACCATATCGACGATAAGTACTGAACCTAATACAAGTGCGAACCATTTAACAAATGTAGCAATTGGAATAGCAGTATCTACTACAGCAAGTAAGCCTAATGAAATAAAGCCGACATTTTGTAATGTGTTTTGGGTAACAACTCTTTTGTGTCTAACGATATCAACAATAATCATCGCGATACCAATTGCCAAGAATACGATACCAATTACATAATTAAGCACATTAGCATTCTTCTTGATAACTAGCATTAAACCTATAAAGAATATAAGTAAGCCTTCAATTACCTGAATTAATGTTGCAACTCTAACTTTTGAATTTGATGATGCCATTTTTTTCCTCCTTGATTTCAATTTATTTTTATTATATAACAAATATTTAACTTTTTCAATTTTATTTGGCTTTTTTTTCCAAATATGTTAAAATATATATTGGTTTGTATGACCTAACTTTTATGAGGTGTATTATGTATAAAAAAATAATTTCATTCTTATTTTTGATAACATTATTTTTGATATCTTGCAGTAATAATGCTGATACTAGCAATAAAGAAAATAGTAGCACTAATACAAGCACTACAACAACAACATCATCAAATACTGATATAAAGATGCCAAAGCTTGTTGATGAAAGACCAGATGAATATAAAGAAAATACTATCACAACCTTAAATGGCGATGAAGTTACATATAATATGAATACTAAAAAAATAGTTGCCACATTCGGTTCTCAGGATGTTGTAGCTTTTGGTATTAAACTTTTGGCATATGAAGGTACAACAGATATTGAAGGATATGAAGAATTTTATCAGGATGCTGAAGCATTGGTCAATTCTTCACCAATATCTTCTGAAGAGATTTTATCATATCATCCGGAACTAATTTTAGTTAATGAGGGCATGTCTTTAAGCAATATTAAAGCCTTATCAAAAATAGCACCGGTAATTCCTTTATATACTGATTCTATAGATTTTGAAGAAAGATTGACATTTATCGGAAAAATATTCGGACTTGAAGAAAGTGCTAATAAATTGATTGAATATTCAGAAAATTTAAAAACAACAATGCTTAAAAAAGTTAAGGATTTAGGTGTTGAAGGTAAAACATTAACTATTTTCACATATTTTGGCAATGGTATTTCTATACCACCTGATAGAGGTTGGTTTATGAATGTCTTGATATATGATTATATGAATATTCAAAGACTTGATAATGTAAAAGAATTTATGCAAGATGAATCTGTGGTTGCATATTCAGCAATTTCAGCAGAATCATTAAAGGATTATGAAGGCGATTTAGTAATATTTGCCGCAAGTGGAGAAAAGAAGATAACAACATATGTAACTGAAAATGCCGGATGGAAAAGATTAAAGGCAGTAAAGGAAAATAGAGTTGGTATAATTGATTTGACACCATATGCTCAAAAAGGAATAATTTTGTTATATGATCAGTATAACCAGATATATGAAGCCTTAATTGAAGCAAATAAGTAGTAATTTATGTTATGGAATTAAGCAAAGAAAAAACAAAGAGATTAAATAATGCAACAAAATTTATTATATTTTTATTTATTGGACTACTAGGATTAATAGTAGTCTCTTTGCTTTATCTTAAATTTGGTGCGACAACCTATTCATTTAAAGATATTTTTGATTCAATATTTAATTATAATGATGAAATAGATAATCTTTATTTCATAAGAGAAGCAAGGATGCCAAGACTTATAGCTGATATAATTGTTGGTGCTTCTTTATCAATTGCTGGTGCTATTATGCAGGGAACAACCAAAAATCCGATGGCTGATTCCGGTATTATGGGTATCAGTCAGGGCTCAACACTTGGTGTTGTTATGGTGGTTGCCTTTATACCCGAGGCTGGAAGGTATGAGAAAATGGGTATGGCTGCCTTAGGTGCTGCAGTAGTTACAGGTTTAATCTATCTTATTGCGATAGTTGGAAAAGGTAAAATAACAACCGACAGAATGGTATTATCAGGTATGGCAATATCTACATTACTTTCATCTGTATCTATGGCAATAATATTAAAAAATGGTCTTATGAATGAAATGGTAAGATATACATCAGGATCAAGTGCGAATACCATCTGGAGTGATGTTTATTTGGCTTTGCCATTTTTCTTATTTGGTGTTATAGTAGCGATTATTATTTCACGTTCATTAACAGTTATGAATTTGGGTGAAGATGTCTCAAAAGGACTTGGTGCGAATACTGTAGTTACTAAGACATTATCAACTATCATCGTTTTGATTTTATCGGCAGTTGCGGTAGTAATAATCGGTCCTGTCTCATATATCGGTCTTATGATACCTTATATCGCAAGATATATGGTCGGAACTGATTATCGTTTTTCTCTTCCTATTTGTGCAATATATGGTGCTTTATTTGTATCAGTCGTTGATTTAATTGCGAAAATTATAAATCCGGGTTTAGAATTCCCAATAGGCTTGCTTATAACAATAGTTGGTGTTCCATTCTTTATTTATACATCAAGAAAGCAGAAAGGAGATCAGTTTAATGGTTAATCCTTTCACTAAAAAAGAAAAGTCAGTCGAATATAGAAGAAGAATGAAACTAATCAAAATTATTGTTTTAATAATCATCTTGCTTGTTGTATTCTTCACCGGAGCAATGTTAGGGAAATATGCACTATCATTTACAGATATAATAAAAACTTTATTCGGCGGTGGCGATGAAAATTCAAAATTAGTCATATTCAGTATGAGGCTTCCAAGATTATGTCTTGCAATACTTGTAGGGCTTGCGATGGGGGCATCAGGTGTAATTATGCAAAATCTTTTACATAACGATTTAGCATCACCAGGAACCTTAGGTGTATCTGATGGTGCAACACTTATGATTACTATTTATATGGCTTTTATCGCTACAAATAAAACGAATCCAATACTCATGCCCATACTTGCCTTATCAGGTGGTATTATATCAGCAGGTATTATTTATCTTCTTGGAACTAAAAGAAGAAAGCCGCTTTCACCTACAACATTAATCATGACAGGTGTTGCTGTAAGTGCCTTTTATGGCGCGATTGGTACATTCGTAACTTACATGCTTGATGAAACCAAATTACAGTCACTTCAAATGTGGCAGGCTGGTGAACTCTGGGCCGCATCAGAATCAAACGCTTGGACTTATATTTTAATATTGTTTATCTGGATTGTAATATTTGGCGGTGGTGCCATATATAAAGGCAAAACCCTAAATGCGATAAATTTAGGTTATGATACAGCAACCTCACTAGGAATAAACACAAAAGTTGAGTTCTTCTTATTATCATTTATCGCTGTTGCGTTATCAAGTGGTGCTGTAGCATTCGGCGGAAATTTCTTTTTCTTAGGCTTAATCGGTCCACATATTGCTAGAAAAATAGTAGGAACTGATGCTAGATATCTTATTCCTACAAGTGGAATAGTTGCCGGAATTATGGTAATGCTTGCCAATATATTAGTTACAGATTTCGATTTATTTGCCAATATCCCAACTGGTATATTTGTATCAATAATTTCTGTACCATATTTTATTTACTTATTATTAAAATCGAGGTAAAACATGAGTGCTATAACAACAAATAATTTAAAAGTTGGCTATGATAAATTAATTATAGTTCCAGATTTTAATACAACCTTTGAAAAAGGTAAAATAACATCAATAATCGGCGCTAATGGCTGTGGTAAATCAACCGTTTTAAAGGCAATAGGGAGAATCATACCTAAAGAAGGTGGAACAGTAATTATCAACCAAAAAGATACTATTAATCTCAAAAGCAAAGAAATAGCTAAGATGATGGCTATTTTGCCTCAAACTCCCCAGGCACCAGGTACCATTACCTGTAGAGAATTAGTTTCATATGGGAGATTCCCATATCAAAAAGGGTTTGGCAAACTTACAAAAGAAGATAAAGAAATTGTAAACTGGGCCCTTGAATCAACAAATATGATGGATTATGCCGATAGAGAAATAGCTTTCTTATCCGGCGGTCAAAGACAAAGAGTATGGATAGCTATGTCTTTAGCTCAGCAGACAGGAATCATCTTACTTGATGAACCGACAACATACCTTGATTTATCACATCAACTTGAGGTCTTAGATTTGCTTAAAAAATTAAATGAAGAAAATGGTGTTACTATAATTATGGTTCTTCATGACCTTAATTTAGCATCACGCTATAGTGACTACTTACTAGCAATGAAAAATGGCAAAATCTACAAATATGGTACACCATTTGATGTATTTACTTCAGATATGTTAAAAGAATGCTTTAACATAAATGGTGAAATTGGTATATCATCACTTGATAATAAACCAATATGTCTGACATATGATTTAATAAGATGAAAAAAATAATTATTTCTTTAAATATAATCTTAATAATATTACTTGCTTCATGTAATTATTTTAACGAATCCGAATCTATATTATCAACAACATTAGATGAGAAAAAAGAAATTATAGATTATGATGATGATATAAAACTAGTTGAAATATCATATGATGAAGAAGTAAATTCAATTTACACATTAGCTAAAAAAATCGATTATCTGATTTTTAATTCTAATGGAATAAATGATTTTGAAATTGTTGTAGGTGATGATTTAAAAGATTTATTAAAAGCTGATTTAAAAAACACAATCATAAATACAGCCTACACTGGATCATTAACATCAAATTTCTTTTATTCATATGATACTTCAGATATCGATAATAATATATTAAAGATTAATGCAGGCTTTAATAATACTTTCGCTACCACTACAATCGAATATGAAAAAGAAGAAAAATATTATTCACTTGATTATTTTTTAAATGTTAAAAATAAAAATATGAATAATAATTTTACCCTAACAGACTTACCTCTTTTCGCTAATGATTTAGATTATGTTATGGTATCTAATTCAGAAGAATTATATTTTGTATTAGAAGAAGGCTATCTTCCATATGCTAAAAAAGAAAGTGTTGCTTATAAATATTTAGAAAAGGCTACAAATATTTTATCAACACTGATAACAAAAGATATGTCAGATTTAGATAAATATAAAAATATTTTCAATTATGTTATATTTGAAAATCAATATGATTATAACACGCTAATAAATGTAGTAAACCAAGGTAAGACAAACAAATCATTTTATATAGAAGGAACTATGGATAATAATTTAGCTGTCTGTAGCGGCTTAGTAAAAGAAATTGTTTTACTTTCGAGATTAGCAGGAATAGAATCTTATCATGTCGGTGCCAAAGGTAATGAAAGTGGACATGCTTATTTATATATCAGGATAGATGATAATTATTATTTATCATGTCCAACATATTCAATGTTAAGATATCCATATAATGATAAATACATTTCATATCACACATATCAATATTTTCTTACAACATTAAAAACGAATAATCCCTCATGGGAATATGACTCATATTCATTTCCGGAAATGAATATGAGTCATATTCCCAT
>CAKZZJ010000004.1 GCA_937885165.1 uncultured Caryophanales bacterium | reverse complement strand
TCAGACACTACCATTGTTTTATCTTGATCATAAACAATACTTTGGCATCTTCCACCAAAATATTTAAAAGCATAATCATGAGCTTTAATAACAGTTTTAGCGGTAAATGGTTCAGCACTAAAATATGCAAATTTCATCCTCGAAAAAGATAACATCATTACGAAAAAATACACTCTAACATTATTACCATACATTGACTTTAACACATACTGACCAAAATCAACTTGGGCTTGATATGCTGGTTCAGTAACATCTTGTATGATATATCTTCTTTTAGGCTTTTCTAAACCCGTTTGACTTCTTAGATTTTTAATATACCTATAAAATGTTGAATTAGGTAAATTAAAATCAGGAAAATCATCTTTTAAGCGTCTAAGTATTACCGTATTATTTATTCCAGGATATACCTTTAATATCTCAAGTAAATACTGGCGATAATTATCCAGGATAAATTCATGGTCACGCTCAAATCTATAAAAGTATTCTTCATCTCTTTCCCACCAATTATCTACTGTCTTATATGATAAGTTTAAGATTTCTGATACTTTTAATTTTGATATTCCAAGATTCCTATATTCTTGGATTTTCTTAAACTGTTCAATTCCTAACATTATTTAATCCTCCTCATTAATTTATTTAGAATTGAAACTTTGGCTTGCATCAATATTTAGTGCAAGCTCTATATACCCTCATAAGCAATCACCTCCCTTAAGATATAAAAAAGTGATGGTATTTGGATTCCTCCATTACCACCACTAGTAATTATAATATTTATAGTGACATTTAAAGTGACATTTGAAGTGACATCAGCACCAATATGACATAGTCTACGAAGTCTATATACAACTTTTCTATATATGATTTTTTGGCTTTTTTTACCTATATAGAGTAATTTGTTTTGAGAGTATGTAGACTATGTCATTTGATGCTTATTTTAATGTGAATGTAACAACAACTGAATCAGTATCAAGTAAATCTTTTATACCTGTAATAGTTGTTGATGTAATTAATGTTATCAAAAGTCCTCTAAATATGTTTAATTTTTTACTATTCATCACTTAACCTATTTATAGAACTCTTTTACCTCATCGAACGAAGCATCTATTCCAGAAAGTTTTAATAGTTCTTTCCTCTCATCGTATAATTTTTTTAATTCAGAATCTATATTTTCACCATAATGAAGTTTTCTATGACATAAAGGGCATAAACAAACTATATTGGCATCAACATCTAAACTTGTTTTAAACAAATCTTGAGCATTTAAAGGAATTAAATGATGTGCTTCCATGTACGGATGACCATTCTTAGTTATAAATGACTTGTGGTTTGGATTAATATTGCACAAATAATTAGCTGTTTTTAACGCACCTTTTTTCTTTGATGTACTTCTAGAATATGAGCTAGATTCAGTTGTTTTCTTCTTAGAAATAGCAATAGGCTTATATTCTGGCACATAAGGTGTATCATTATTTATATCAGATGTAGATATAATCTCTTCTTCATCATCCTGTTCTATTAATGCCCTTTGCTTAACAAAATGAATTCTTCTTCTATCAATTTCAGTTATATATTTTATTATTTCATTTCTTAGATCTTCATTATCCGCATACCAAACACTTGATTG
>CAKZZJ010000003.1 GCA_937885165.1 uncultured Caryophanales bacterium | reverse complement strand
ATGAGCATTGTATACCAGTACCCACTTCCGCTACCAAATATCGCTCTAACTACCGGCAAACAGATAACTAATATAATAAGGCAAGGTATGGACCTTAATACATTAACAATTATACCTAATATCTGATTAATCCATTTGTTAGGATGAATACCATTTTTGGATGTGACATTTAATAATACTCCAATCGGTAACCCTATAAGATAAGCAACTATAGCTGAAATAAAAGTCATGCCGATACTTTCTAAAATCAACATTAATATTTCACTCCATTCCAATTTAATCAACCTCCTCAAAATTGATATTATTTAAAACTAGATACTTTTTTAATTTAATTATATCTTTATCATAATATGGTAAATTAAAGATTATTTGTCCATATATCTTGTTATTTACAACTCTTGAATCAGCATAAACTAAAGGAGAATCCTGGACTTCCCTGGGAATCAGCATAAACTATTGAAAGTGAAATATTACAGTTTTGAATGATATTTGCAATTATAGGTTTATTAATTTCACCATTGAAAATAAGTTTTATCATTTTTTCTTCATTTAATTTTGTATTTACATGATTTGAATAAATTAATTTTCTAGCAATTTTGGTCTTTGGAGATAAAAATACATCATATAAATTACCATCTTCTTCTATCTTTGAATCGTTTATTATGGCAACCTTATTACAGATTTTTTCTATAATAGACATCTGATGTGAAATTATAATTATCGTCAGGCCTAATTCTTCATTTAATTTCTTCAACAAATCTAAAATAGAGTTAGTAGTATCAGGATCAAGTGCACTTGTTGCCTCATCACATAATAATACTTCAGGATTACTCATAAGCGCTCTTGCTATAGCAACCCTCTGACATTGACCTCCTGATAATTCACTTGGGTAAGATTTTAATTTATCTTCAAGTCCAACTAATTTTAGAAGTTCTTTCGCCTTAAAATTTTTGCCTTTATCTTTTAATATTTCACCTGTAAGTTCTACATTTTTTAAAACATTTCTCTGCTGTAATAAATTAAATGATTGAAATATCATGGATACTTTTTTTCTATACTCTCTATCAAAATTTACTTTAATACCATTATATAATATTTCTCCATCATCATATTTCTCAAGACCATTTACGCATCTTACTAATGTTGATTTACCGGCACCAGATAAACCAAGTATTCCGTATATATCACCTTTTTCTATTTTAAGATTAATATTTTGTAAAACTAAATTATCACCATAACTTTTACTTAAATTTTTAATTTCTATTAACGCCATAATTCCTCCTTTTAAAATAAAAAAAATCTCATCCTAAATAATAAGGACGAGATTATAATCACCACGTGGTACCAACCTTTTTCGTTTATAAAAACCTATTTTCAAGTACTATCATACTCTATCGCTATAACGTGCGAACTACGTCAGCATTTAAATATTCGATGCTGCGACTCCAAGGCCATGTTCGTAAATCTTTACTATGCTTATTTTCACCAACCTAAGCTCTCTTATTATAGATATTACATCTACTACTCTTCTCTTCACTGTCTTTATTTATTAACTTCGTATAAGATTTTAGCAAATATCTTTTTTAATTTCAAGTTAAATTTATTAGAAAATTATATAGTTATTTTAAATTTTTTTTGAATTTTTGATTTAATTTTTTATATCTAGGCTCTATTTTTAATTTTTACTGATTTTATAGATTTGGTTCATAACTTTTGGTATAATAACTATGCCAAACTAATTTAATAACACACAAAATAATATTTATGGGGATAAGTGTATTTCCCCAGCCAGTCAATAAGATTAGTTTGGCGATTATTCTGTGTGTTTGACTGGTTGGTGAAATACATTTATTTTTTTATGGAATATAGTCAATTAAAATCATTTGTTTCTTCTTTAATATTTGATTGATATCATAAGGATAAGCATTTGGATTGACATCTTGATATAAAAATAAACCAAAACTATTATTATATTTTTTCTTTTTATTCTTCTTAAATGTTGCTGATTTAATAGCATATACCCTTTCAGGTATCAGTCCATAATAGGCTAATGCAGTTTCAAAAGAGATGTATGAAGGAGAAAATAAGACATTAGCTATTGTATATGGATTTGCATTTATATTTGTTTCATATAAACCTCTTTTTAACTTAATTAAATTATTATTTTTTTCTTCATTTGAAATTTTATTATAAATATTAGAATAATTTTTAAATTTCAGTAATAAAATATCAATAGTCATAATCATAAAAAATTCCTCCAGTTTCTACTATCGTATAGTAGTTTATGGAGGAAATTTATTTAAAATTAGCAATTATTTAAATTTATTATTGGTAAACAAAATCAGTCTTTATGACATTAGTGCCATAGATAGTTTTAAAATCATTCTTCATAGAGATAACATTATAGTTTGCTTTAGTCCAATCAGAATTTAGTTTAGCTATACGTGCATTGAATGCTTCATCATCTTCGCCATATTTTTTTGCATGATCTCTTGTATCATCATCGGCAACAAGCATAAAGGTCATAGATTTATATGAATTACTAAGACAGTAATTGTGCATTGCAGAGTCACCGCCTGAATTACCAAAAGAAAGTACAGGAATTTTACCGATTTCTTGAGCAATCTGTTTTACCTTATTTGTTTTTAAATTCTTGATAAGCAAATTGTCAGTTCTGATTAATTTTTCATTTACACCACAAGTATAGTTAACTCCTGCTTCATCGCCCTGCTCGGTAGTTTTAAGCTCAACATCCATACCGATAACTCTGTTAGCTGGAATACCGATTGATTCAACTAAAGAACGGCAGATGAATCTATCTGAACCAGATATTACATAGAAAGTAAAATCATTGTCATCAAGATAATCAAATACTTCAAGCATTGGTTGATAGAATGATTTTGCATAAGTCATATTAGAAAAACCATTTACAGACTTAGAAGCAAAGTCTTTTACATATTGATCAAATTGAGCAATAGTCATTCCAGAATAAGCTTTTGCGGCAGCATATGCATGTTTAATATCAAATCCATATTCATCATTATATCTTGGTAATGATTTACCAGTTCTTACAAAGTCTCTAATATCCTGTGCAGTTTCAACAACATCACTAGGTGCTATATCTTTATAAGTAGGATCATCTAAAACACGATATTCAAGCATATTATATTCAAAATAAGATGGATATAATTCACCTATAAATGTACCATCCATATCAAATGTAGCTATTCTGTCTTCAACAGGGATG
Organism: uncultured Caryophanales bacterium; assembly: GCA_937885165.1. GTDB lineage: Bacteria > Bacillota_I > Bacilli_A > Acholeplasmatales > Anaeroplasmataceae > Anaeroplasma. Next base: position 4,212 of record CAKZZJ010000003.1, on the reverse strand, counting down.
TAATTTGCTGATTTTTCATTAGTAACATCTTCTACATATTCTTTTAAAGCTGTTAAAGATGTACATTCATTCCAGCTTTCAAAATATACTTTTTCATCTTTTTTAGAACTACAGCTTATAAGTAGCATAACAAATAATAATGATAATAATCCAAATAAATATTTTTTCTTCATCTTATTCTCCTGCTATTAATTATTTTTCAATATAATGATTTAAAATAAATCTTCTTTTTGATTTTAACATACTTTTGTGGCTTAATCAATAATTTTGTCGTCAGATAATTATTACATTAATTTGAAAAATCTTGGTAAATTTTTCCCTCTATAAAAATAAAAAGGTGTTATATTTGGTAGAACAAAAGCATCCACAACACCTAGCATCAATGATATATTAGTATTAGTTTTATGCATATAATCAACTCTTGCAATATATATAAACTTTTTCAATATAAAAATAGAAAAATCTCTAGTATAAATTCTATAATTAAATCATCAAAATATAGTTTTGGGGATTTAAATTATTGTTATAATTCATCTTTTATTTTAAGTAAATGGATTATTCAAAAATAATTACAGATTTTGAATCAATAATTATTTAATAATTTTTGTTTAATATTACTTTTTACCTTCGTTATATTGTTCAACAACTTTTTGAACTTCTGCTTGCAACAACTCTATATCAGGCATTACTGTTGTATATTTTGCAGCATAAATATTATTGTCAATTCCTTTAATAGACATTCTTGCAAGTGCTTCTTCTTTTTTGGCACAAAGGATTATTCCTATTGGATCTTGGTCACCTTCATCATTTACTTCCTCTTTATAATAATTAATATACATATTCATTTGGCCAAAGTTATCAGGCTTTAGATTATTCATTTTTAAATCTATTAATACATATGATTTTAATATCTTATTATAAAACACCATATCAACATAATAATTCATTCCAGCAATAGAAATTCTTTGCTGCGTACCAACAAACATGAATCCTCTACCAAGTTCTAGTAAAAATCCTCTATATGATTAACAATCGCTTTTTCCAAATTGGATTCTGAGAAAGGTTTTTCAGGTAAACCAATAAATTCTAAAACCATAGGGTCTTTTATAAAACTATCTGGAGTTTGATAAGTCACACCTTTATTTGCCATTTCTAATACTATACGCTTATTTGCTTCTCCTTTAGAAAGTAATAATCTTTCATATAGTCCAGAATCAATCTGCCTATCAAGTTCTCTAACACTCCAATTTGAGTTTTCACATTCATGTTGATAAAAAGATCTAGCGTTTAAATCTGAAACTCCTAAAAGAAGTAAATAATGAGACCAACTCAATTTTCCAGACAGTGTTTGGAATTTTTGATTTTCAAGGTAAAATCTACGCATTGAAAACAAATTAGATTTAGAAAACCCTTTTCCATACTCTCTAGTCAATTCTTTAGAAAGTGTAATAAGTAACTTTGAACCATATTCGGCTTTTTCATTCCCTTTTTGTTCTTCTTCTACAATTCTTTTACCTATACTCCAATAAGTTTGAAGCATTATAGTATTTACATTTTTAACAACGATTCTTTTTGATTCTTCAATTATTTGCTTAATATCTTTAATAATACTAGTGTTAACAATTTCTTTCATAACAGACAGCTCCTTATTCTTTCTAGTACTATTATACAACATAAATGTATTTTTTACATACTAAATTAAAAATTTTTTAAAAAATATCATTTATGCTTCTTTCGTTGCATTATGGTTTTATTTTTATAAAAAAAACATTTTACGATAAGTAAAATGCCATAATTCTCAAATTGTAATAAAACAGTTTATTTAATACAATGCACCTTTTTTGAAATTTATAAGTATTTACGCTTAGGGACACGTGACTGGCGTGGCAGATATTTAAAAAGCATCTACCGTATTGCAGATAGATGCTTATAATTATATTACTTCTTTACTTCCCAGTGCCCACCTTTTTTATAGCCAACATAAAAAAATTTAGATGATGATTTAATACATCTTTCAATTGTAACTTTTGAAACTCCAGTTTTTTCTGCCATAATAACCTTGTTATTTTGTTATTTTCTTGTATTAAATCAATAATTTTTTCTTCTAAAGTTTTGGCATCATTAACATATTCATGATTTAATGCTAATGGATTATATGGTATTTTAACGGTTAGCAAATTTTCAGATATTTCAAAAGCATCTGGGCCATATTCTTTCACTATATCTTTATTACCTTTTCCTGTTTGGTCTGTTATATCAATATTCATAGCAATTTTTGTTAATGCTCTATTAATAGGTCTACTTTTTCCTCTTAAAAATTCATCAATATTTGCTGCATTTATGCCTATATAAAGTATATAAAGACCTTGTGACAATTTTGCACACTGATCAAGGGTCTATATATGCTTCTAAGAGCTTTAATGAATTGGCTCAAATTAATAATATCATACATTCCATGTCTCGTCCAGGTACTCCTACTGATAACTCTAATATGGAATCAATCAATGGATGGTTTAAGGAAGAATTATTTAATGATTGTTATTCACTAAATTAAATGATGTTAAAAGTAGCATCGAAGAATACATTAATTTCTTTAATAATGAAAGACCTCCTTATACCTTAAATTATCTTACGCCTAAGCAATTTAAAGAAAAATATTTGACTTAGTGTCTACTTTCTCTTGACTAGTGCAACCATAAATATCTAAATAATTTATCATGTTTTAATTCTTATTCTATTTCAGTTCTTATTTTAAATCCATTAGAGGTCTAATAATACTTGCATCTATTTCTAGTTCTTCTTTCATTTCCCGAAGTAATGCATCTTCGGCTCTTTCTCCTACTTGTACTCTTCCACCCGGAAGATAATAATATGGTGAAACTTCATCCTTTAAAGCAAGAATCTTATTATCATTAATAATTATAGCGCATACTCTATAATTAAATTTTTTGTTATCTATTCTAAATGAAATATCTTTTTTTATCGCTCATATTTGTTTTATTTTATTACCTCCCAGTAACCAGTTTTATTTGAACCAACTCTTTGTATCAACTTCTTTTCAATTAATGAAGAAATGATTCTTTGAACACTTTTTTCTGATTTTCCAATCCTAATGGCAATCTCCGATTTAGTAATTTTTTCATTATCCCTAATTATATTAAATACAATTTGTTCAGAATCAGTAAGGCTCTCTTTTATATGGACATTTAACTGGACATTTGTCCTGATAAATTCAAAGAAAAAACCATACGCTTCTTTTCTATATGTCCATCCCACTCCATATTCATTACACAACTCATTAACTCTTTGAAAACCGGTTCCTTGCTTTTCAACATGCTTGCTTCTGAAAAGAATATCTAAAATTAATTTATTTCTTCTAAATGAAGATAGATTTCTTTCAATGAAATCAAATGGCGTCAAATCATCTGGAAAAGTACCTGGATTATATATCTCAATTTTTCCAGGATGTATACCAATTTCTATTTCTGGAGTGCTTTCATAATCAGCATGAGCAAAGGCATTAACAATCACTTCTCTTAAAGCTCTTTCTGGTATTTCAGGGATTTGTTCTCGGGTCTTACTTCCAATAAGCAATCTCCAATTAATCCTATTTAAAACATAATCTAATGCTGAATTCACTAAATTATATATATTACCATTTATTAATTTTAAATCGGTGAATGTAACTTTATTATCAGTTGTATAAGTTGCAAGTTTTAAACCTATTTTTACATTTTTTCCAAACAATGCCCACGCGGCATTTTTTAATTCATCACCAATCAATAAATCAAGCGAATTAAGAATCTTAATTTTGTCATACTCAGTCAAACTGAACCTTCCACATTCTTTAGAAGAATTATAGAAATCCAATAGTGCATTATCATCGATATCATCATATGATTTATTTGAAGATTCATTTTCCCAATTTGAAGAATAATCTTCATGCTTAATAAGTCTCTTCAACTCCTCAGTTGCCATCTTTTTATTTTCTGTTCCGATTCTTATTAGATAATTCCCATTTGAAGAATATGGTCTATTATGACCATAAAATGTGACTTTTATTATCTTCTTTTCTTCATATGATAGAACTTCTATAGAAGGAGTAATTCTAGGATATATGGATTCATAGATCCATCTAGAAACATCTTTTCTAGTCGAATCAGAGACTTGTTGTCCAGAAATATATCCGTCATCTTTAACTCCAGCTTCATA
>CAKZZJ010000002.1 GCA_937885165.1 uncultured Caryophanales bacterium | reverse complement strand
ATCGTTCCACAGACGAAGCCTTAAAAGCCTTACGCCGTGACGGCCCAGTATTGTGACCGCATCAGAACACACGCCGTTATCATAAAACTTTCCGCCGCATTCCTCAACTTCTATAAGACTTGAAACGTCGGCTCCTATAATAAACCTTTCAGCCATTATCTTCCTCAAAATCAAAGCGTTTATACATTGCGCCGTAGCGGAAACGCGCAAGTTCGTTCTTTTCCAAAACGTCCTTTTCTGTCCCGTGATACTGACAGCGCAGGCAATAATACTCGCCCTTTTCTTTATCGTAAAACATATCCATATCGATATCACGCATAAAGCATGATGGACATCTGTAATTTAATTTACCTTTTGTAGAGAAAGACATGAACGTACAACTCCTTTGTTAATCTTTTTAACTAATGATAAACGATAATTCGGTGAGAAGGCTATTCCTTCTAATACTGATAATGAATCATTATCGCCATACATCATAACCTTAGTATTAATATCAGGGATATTAACATAAGCACATTTAGCATTATTCTTGGTAACATTTTTACCTTTGTAAGTAAAATTAATTTCCTCATCATCAACACCAAGTGTTAAATTATAAAGAGGAGCCTGATATTCAGTAGTGCCGAAGGCACCAGTGAAATATTCAGTAAATGTTACTTCATCTTTTACTTCATTTAATAATATTCTCTCAGTAATGAATTCTCCTGTTTCTTCATTTACCATAAATACAGATTGGATTTTTAATGTTTCATTATCTAAAGTTATTTCAACTGGATTTGTTGTAAGTTTAATTAATAAGCCATCACGCTCAAATTTAGCCATTGTCTTAGTTAAGCATAAATCAACAGTTAATCCATGATATGTAACCTTACATGATTTAACTAAACCAGCACCAGCATAATGAGTAAAATAACCAGCACGATAATTAGCCTGAATTAAATATGGATAAGATGCATCATATACTTCCTTATGGCCGATACCTATTTCTTGTTTACATCTAGCACTATAAGGTCTTAAATCAATCATCGCTCCTCCTTGATTGAAATCAAGAGCGAATCTAAAATATGGAGATGCATACCAAAATTGTTCTTTTGTAGAACCATACAATATATCTTTCCATAATGCACTTTCACCAACTCTGTAATCAGGGTGATTTTCACGATAATATTGGGCAAGTTCTGACATTGTTAAATCTAACAATTTACCGCTTCTTTTTAAATAGCCGTAATATTTCATACCATCTTCATATGATTTAGCTAAAAGTTCATATGAAGCTTCCCAACGACCCTTTTTATTTAACCAGCCTGGTCCAACAAACATCATATTATAAGAAAAATCATTATTATATTTACCTAAATGATGATATTGATCAATTAGGTTATATAAATATGGATATTCATATGATCCATTATCATTATAATAAATCATTCCTCTTAATACATTCTGAGGATGTGTACCAAAATTTGATCCATTACCATCAAAACAAGCAAGTAAATCTCTTGATAAATGTGGTATAGCAACAATTCCAGAATCATCTTCTTTTGATGATGCAGGACAATGTGAATTCAATTTTGATGGAATCCATGGGTTCCAAGGACCACCATCCATAAATGTATACCATGAATTATTACATGTATGATATGCCTTAGGGCCTTCTTCAAAACATGTAGCGATTGCACATTCAACGCTTGGATATTTTTCTTTGATATAATTTATTGTATATGCATCTAAAAAATAACTACCTGTTGACTTTGGATAAAAACCAAATTTATCATAAAATAATTTAAATACATCATCAATTATTTTCTTTTTATCTTCATCTGAAAACATCCAGATACAAAAATCATCAGTCTTATATTTTTCTTTAAATTCTTCACATGGAAGTCCAAGTAAAGATAAACCTATTTCATCACCATATTTTTCATGATGCTCTTTAGCAAGTTTAACAATTACATCTGAAAATAATGACGCATAAGTAATTTGAATAGTTGTCCTTAAATTATTTTTGTGAGCACATTCTTGCTGAAATTTAAATATTTCAAGTGACTCATCCTGTGTATCTTCTACTTTACCTAAAGCATTCTTTGAATATTCTGGTGAAAGCTCAGGTCTGTGAATAATATTAACTACTAATTTGTTTTCCATAATATAATTCCTTTAAATCTTTTTTAATATTACTGTTTCAAATTTTTCCATTGTAAATTCTTCTAAATTATCAAACGCTTCTAAACTTCTTATACTACTAAATACAACTTCATATCCATTTAATGATATAGATGTCCTTTCATCTGGTGTAATACCATTAGTATGAATAAAGATGTATTCACCATCATTTTCACTAATTGTATATTTTAAAGTTGAACGTTTATCTAATTGTGTTACTTCATATTCTAAAGCATTTTCATTTGTTAAGCCACTATATGTTTTTTTCAAATTAATCAAAAATTGATAATTATTAAACATATCTTTATTAGTAACTTTAAGTGCATAATTTAATTCGTTAACCGCATATGATGCATTATATGAATTTGAATTTCCTTGTTTAGTTCTTAAAAATTCTTCTCCTGCTAAAATAAATGATGTACCTCTAGAAGTTAATACTATTGAGTTAGCAAGCATTGCCATCTTCTTTACTGTCTCTTGATCTTTTATACCAGCTGCCTGGAATCTATCAAATAAAGTGTAATTATCATGGCATGTAGCATAATTTATAGTTTTTTCAGGACCACCAATTAAATTATTAGTTACTACAGTTTTCCCTTGAATTCCACCAATCAAAGAATCATAATTTGTTGTAAGACCTGACACATCATTTGAGATCCAAGAAAGTGAACTCTTATCTGACATACCACCTTTGACAAGCTCATCACGTAATTTATCATTAAATGCACCATAACCAACATATTTATCTATATTTGATTGTGTTGCAGCATCAGTTGATGATAATCCTGAAGTTCCACCAGTCCATGGTTCACCATAAATAACAACATTTGAATTTACTTTTTTACATTCTTCTACAATTTTATTCATTGTATTAATATCATGTAATCCCATTAAATCAAACCTGAATCCTGCAAGTTTATATTCAGATAACCAGAATGTAGTTGAATCAATCATGAATTTTCTAAACATTAAATGTTCAGATGCAGTTTCATTTCCACAACCAGAACCATTATATAAATTACCATTACTATCATATCTAAAATAATATCCTGGCATTAAAACATCAAAGTTTGTACCACTAACTGAATTTGTATGATTATATACGACATCCATTATAAAATTAATGTTAGAATTTAAATATGCTTTAACAACTTCCTTAAATTCTTTTATTCTTGCATATCCATCATATGCATTTGATGAATATGATCCTTCTAAAACATTATAGTTAAGCGGATTATAACCCCAGTTAAATGAAGGATTAACTTCGTCATTTGCCTGATCGAATATCGGCTGAAGCTGTACAGCATTAACTCCTAATTCCTTAATGTGATCAAATCCTGTTGTTACAGTTACTCCATCTTTTGTATAGGTTGTCCCTTCCTCGGATAGTCCTAGATATTTCTTAGCATTAGCTTTTGTTCCACCCCAAGTTGAAGAAGATGTAACATCTACAACATGAGTTTCATACACCACTAGTTCTGTAGATTTATATGGCTTTACAGATACATCATCCCAACCTTCTGGATTGGTTTTTGAAAAATCAACAATCATACCACGAAGTCCATTTATTCCAGCTGATTTTGCATAAGGATCAACTATTTCGGCTCCATTTGGATTACTTGAATTATATACAGTATATGTATAATATTTGCCTTCTAAATCACCACTTACTGTAGCACTAAATACCCCTTTATTCCCTTTAGTAAGTTCAACTTCTTTTACTACAGTATCATCACCAAGATCAACTGATAGACTCTTTGGCGTACCACTATTATAAACTTTTAAAACAATCTTTTTTGAAACTGGAGACCAAACCTTAAATGTAGTTTCACTTTGTGAATAAATAGCACCAAGTTCACCATCATAATAATATTCTTGATCAAATAATTCATCGAATAATTTATTAACATTTATCGCTTTTTTTAAGTTCGCTTTTGAATCAGTAAATGTTACTTCAATTTCATATTGATCTTCGAAAGAAAAGTCTCCTTGACTAATTGCTATATTTAAAGATTTAACATTTGAAACTTCTTCTGTTTTATTAACTTCACCATTTTTATATAGTCTATATGATGAAATCGGATTAGAAGTGGTAACTTTAATTTCAGTTCTTGATGTAAACTGAGATAAAGATATTTTATCGACTATTTTTTTATCACTTGTTGAATAAATATTAGCATCTCCATTAAATAAATATACATGATATACATTGTTTTGGTCCTTATCAAAAGATGAAAAATCAATAAATCTATCTTGATCAACATCTTTTTGATTCCAAGATCCACCTGGATCATCGGCAACAATAAAGCCTAATTCAGATGGAATTGGATCCTGTATATCTGTTAATTTATAGTAAGCAATTACACCAAAATCATCCATATAATTGAAATCGTATTTTTTTCCATCTGCCTGAGGTGCCCAAATCCAAAGTGACCACCTTTTATAACTTTCGTCACTTCTCTTATAATGAATCATCACTGAATCTTCTGTATAAGTTGGTAATTCAGTCGGTAAAGTGACATCTCTTGATTTTTTTGTTGTTGTTTTTACTTCGCTTGTAGTAGTAGCAGATGTATCAGAACATGATACTATTACAAAACTGAATAAAAATATAAATAATAAACTAAAAATTTTCTTCATAAATTTTCCCTACCTAAATATAGAAATAGAATATGGAGGAAGACTAACGATATTCTTGTTTTCATTAAATGTAACTCTATCTGTAACTGTTGAACATAGATAATGTGTCATACCACTATAACCCAATTCATCTTTATTAAGTTCAACATCATATGTCTCTTCTCCACTTAAATTAACAACGATTGTTATTTTATTACCATTCCAACTTCTTTGAAATACACTTACGTTTGGATTAGTAGTTGTGTATGAATTAAAAATCGTTGTAGAACCTCTTGCAATTTCTGGATTAGCATTTCTTAAATAATTACTATATTTATAATAATTTAAGATGCTATCTTCATCAGCACAATTATCTTCAACAGAACCAAATTTATATGTGTTTGATGAAATAGATCCACCATCAGGAAGCTTAGTTACTTTTCCTTTTGAATCGCTTATGCTCCATCTAATTGGCAGTCTTCTATTTGGATCAGTATTGCTGCTGACCATACCAATTTCTTCTCCATAATACACAAAAGTATTACCCTTCATTAAAGATAATAATCCTTGTACAAACTTTATCTTTGTAAAATTAGCACTGCCAACAAAATTTGTGATTCTATTCATATCATGGTTTGATAAAAATGGTGCTAATATGCCAATATCATAAATTGTATCTAGATTTTTCAATAATGTATTAAGGCTTTCGCCTCTTTTTTTATTATTGTCTTTCACTGTAGAAGCAATATTACCTTCTCCAGAAGATAGTGTAAAAGTAAAAAATGAATCAATACCACTATTATAATATTGTCTTATACCAGTATCAGAATTAATCCAAGCTTCACCAACAATATAGCAATCCTCTTTGATTGATTTTGCTTTAGTATTAAGCCAAGATAAGAATTCAACATTCTTTTCAACATTATTTGTATAATAACTTGTTACAGCATCTAATCTAAAACCGTCGCATCCCAAATCAAGCCAAAATTCCATAATGTTAGAAATTTCATTTTTTACATTTTCATTATCCAAATTTAAATCAGGCATTTCACTCCAAAATTGAGCTTCATAATAATAATTTGTGCCAGTTATTTTTGAATATCCAGACTTTGCTTCAGTATCAAAATTAAAATAATTGCCATATGTTCCGCCTGGCTCACCATATTTTTTTATAAAATCTGTAGCTTCAGTAAACCACGAGTGATGGCTTGATGTATGATTTATAACCAAATCAATTATAACATCTATGTTTTTTTCATGTGCATTAGTAATCAGCGTTTTAAAGTCATCTAATGTTCCATAATTTGCATCTACATTGTAATAATCTGTGACATCATATTTATGATAAGAATATCCGCTAGTTATAGGCATTAACCAAATACCATTAAAACCTAAATCTTTAATATAATCAAGTTTTTCAGTAACACCATTAATATCACCTATACCATCACCATTTGAATCATAAAATGACCAAACAAATATTTCATAATAATTGCGATATTTATCATCAACAATTTCTATGTCTTTATATTCTCTTGTAGTTGTGTTATTAGAGCATGAAACACTAAATAAACAAATAAAAGAAGCTAAAAATATACATAAAATTTTCTTCAAAAAAATTCACTCCTTCTTTTATAAAAGCATGTTAAAAAATAACATGCTTTTATATTATTATTTTAATTATTTATTTTTTTGACTCTTTAATTTCTTCTTTTGTATCTTCAGTTGCTTCGTTAGAATCAACAGGCTTTTCTTCTACCTCTATATCTGCAACTTTTTCTTCTGCAAATAAAATATTCAATCCATTTTCATCAAAAAGATGAACAACTTTAGAATCAAATGAAACAGAAATTTCGCTTCCTACAGTAAATTGATCAAGATATTTTCCTTCATTAAGTGATACTGTAGGTATTCTTACTATAACTTTTGGATTAGACATAGTCTCGCCATGAACGTGGATTTCAGAACCCATCATTTCATTTACAGTAACTTTTACTTCAATTGAAGCATCTGTTTTTTCACTTAAAACAAAATGTTCTGGTCTAATACCTAATTTAATATTTTGAGATTCAATATTTTTTTCTTTTAATAATTCTAATTTTCTTCCTTTGATAGGAATTTTTTTACCATCAACTTCAACAGTATACCCTTTAGAATCTTTTACCAATCTAGCATCAAAGAAATTCATCTGTGGTGCACCAATAAATGAAGCAACAAATAAATTTCTTGGTTCATCAAATACTTCTTGTGGAGTACCAACTTGTTGAATAAAGCCATCCTTCATTATAACTATTCTATCACCTAAAGTCATAGCTTCTGTCTGGTCGTGAGTAACATAGATAAATGTTGAATCGATTTTTTGCCTTAATAAAATTATTTCAGCACGCATTTGGTTACGTAATTTAGCATCTAGGTTTGATAATGGTTCATCCATCAAAAATACTTTTGATTCTCTTACCATAGCTCTACCTATAGCAACTCTTTGTCTTTGACCTCCGGATAAGGCTCTAGGCTTTCTAGTTAAATATTCTTTAATTCCTAGTATTTCAGCTGCATTAACAACTCTTTCATATATTTCATCTTGAGATAATTTTGGTCTTTTTAGTCTTAAACTAAAAGCCATATTTTCAAATACAGTCATATGTGGATAAAGAGCATAGTTTTGGAATACCATTGCGATACCTCTATCCTTAGGCTGTAAATCATTGACTACTTCGCCATCAATTAATACTTCACCTTCAGAAATATCTTCAAGTCCAGCAATCATTCTTAAAGTTGTTGATTTACCGCATCCTGATGGTCCAACAAAAACGATAAATTCTTTATCAGCAACATCAAGATTGAAATCATGTACTGCAACAACTTTATTATCATATATTTTTTTTACATTTCTTAATTGTAATGTTGACATATTTTCTTCTCCTATCCTTTAACTGCGCCACCAGTAACGCCTTCAACATAATATTTTTGTAGCCATAAGAATAATGCTGTAATCGGTATTGATACAACAACACCACCAGCACAGAATACTGTATAATAATTACTCATACCATCATTAGTTGATAAGAAACTCCATAATCCAACTGCGACGTTATATGAAGATGAGGTGTTATTTGAAATATATCTAGCGAATACAAAATCACCCCAAGGAGCCATAAAGGCTGTCAATACTGTATAAATAACAATTGGCTTAGCAAGTGGCATAATAATCTTATAAAATACTTGAAGACGAGTCGCACCATCAACTCTTGCTGCTTCATCAAGTGATCTTGGAATAGTATCAAAGAATCCTTTTGATACATAATAGCCCATACCAGATGATGCTACATATACTAAGATTAGACCAAATATAGCATTTTCCATAATTAGATTCATATCGTTTAATAGTCTATATAAAACTATCATTGTTAAGAATCCTGGGAACATACCTAAAACAAGCATAAGGTTCATCAATAATTTTCTTCCCTTAAATCTTAGTCTTGATAAAGTATAACTCATTGATAGCACAAATATTGTTTGTAATACACTTACAGCAAGTGCCATTAAAAATGTATTTAAAAACCATCTAGGGAAATTGGTTTTTGTAAATAACCTTACATAATTATCCCATCCCCATTCATGAGGAATTATATTACCACCATTACCTGTATATGACACTTCAAATGATTGTAAAATAATAAACACATATGGTAATAACCAAATAATTGACATCAAAATTAGAATAACATAAATAACGATATTTGATATTCTTCTTTTGCTTTTTTGTCCCATATGTCTTTTTTCTTTTGGTTTTTCAGGGACATATATTTCGCTTACCGGTTCTTTTTTAACTTCTTTTTTTGCTTCTTCTATTTTCATATCTTTTGCATTTTCGTTCATCATGAGAAGTCCTCCTCATTTCTTGTTGATGGCATAACGTTATAAACAATAAGTGATATAACAGCTACAACTAAGAAGATCATAATACCAGTAACAGCAGCAAGCTTATAGTTGCTGTCGACTGTAGTAATCTTAAATAACCAAGTAACAAGCAAATCAGTATAACCTGCTGAACCACCAGCTGTTGTCGCATTTGGATTTGTTGGGCCACCAGCTGTAAGCAAATAAATTACGTTGAAATTGTTGATGTTTCCAATAAAACTTGTTAACAAATAAGGACCGGTTACGAATAACATATAAGGCAATGTTATCTTAAAATATTGTTGCCAAGCATTAGCTCCATCAATTTTTGCTGATTCATATAAGTCTTCAGGAATATTCATTAATATACCTGTAGCTATCAACATTAGGTATGGAATACCAATCCAAATATTAATTACGATAACCATTACTCTGGCTAACGTTGGATCAGTCCAGAATGGTATACGTTCCGTAATCCACCCCCAATCAAGTAATAGGCCATTTACAATACCATCATTTGCGAACATTTGTGAAACATAAAGCAGTGATACAAATTGAGGAATAGCTATAGTCATAACTAAAATAGTACGCCATACTTTCTTAAATTTTATTCCTTTTTTATTGATCATCATCGCAACCAACATTCCTAAGAAATAATTTGAGAATGTAGCGAAGAATGCCCACATTAATGTCCATGCAAGAATTTCTCCAAAAGTAGCACTAAAATTACTTCCACCGCTTGACCATCCTAATAATTCATTAAAATTGTCAAGCCCGACCCATGTAAATAAATTATTAGTTCTACCATTATGTTGTGCATCATAATTGGTAAATGCGATTAATATCATAAAGAGAATTGGCATAACAGTAAATACTAAAATACCAAGTGTAGGTAGTGCTAAAAGAGTTTTATGGAATTGATCATCAATCATTGATTTTAAATCATCCTTATTACTCTTTATTTTCTTACCAGATTTAATAATTTCTTCAGAAATTCTATTTTGCTTAATATTAACTCTCCATGTATATATAAATCCAATTATAAATACAATTGACAAAATACCATAAAGTAATATTTTAAATGAATCATCATTTGGTGCGAATGTATATACTTCTACTCCATTTACTTCTACCCATTGTTCACTAGGGCCTTCAGTTCCAAGTGTTCCAAGCTGACTCATCCAAGATCCGCCCCAAAGAACCATATAAACTATGAATATCACTTCGAAGAAAAAGAACAATAAACCTCTTAACCATTGCCCTCTAGCCATTGAACCAAAACCCATAATTAAATATGATAATCTTGTTTTCCAATCGCCATTTTTAAAAGTCATTATTAAATCAATAACATCATCTTTAATAAATATACCTAAGCGTTTAAATAATTGTCCAATTTTTTTGAATAAATTTAAAAACCACCTAGGAATACCACAGAAAAACAAACCGAGCTTATAGCCGATTCTTTTAAATCGATTCAGTTTTAAATAATCCAAATCACTTATTCTTTGCATACAACCTCCTCTAATTGAAATAGGCAGGTCTTAGGTATACGACCTCTAACCTGCCTATTAATACTTTAGACTTATTTCTATCTAAAATAGTTTTAAATATTAAGCTGCAACTAATTCAATTGACCAAGTAGTTGGTTCGCCATCTGCATCTTGAGTTAAAATTGTAAATACAACCTTATATGATCCTGTAACTTTAACTACTACATTACTACTACCATTATCTGCGCCATAAGATGTATCCCAGTTAGCATCAGCTCTAACTTTGAATTCATCGCCTTCAGCAAATGTAATTGCAGAAGATGTCCAAGTTAATGAATCAGAAGCCTTTGTCATTGCTATATCTGTTTCCCAACCATCATCATTCATACCGCCAATAACTGAATATGCTCTTTCAGCAACTGGTTTAGTTGTAGTTGAGCAAATTGTTGTAACTGCTGTACTATAAATCTTTAAAGCTGACTTAATTTCTTCATCAGTTGAAGCAGTCTTTGCTGCAGTTGCGATAGCTTTAGAAATATCCCACCATTGACCAGGATATTGACCTTGAACATATACTGATTTATGAGATTTTTGAAGTGCTAAAGCTGATAAAGCTACATTTTCTTTTACTGCATCCATCTTTTGTGCATTAACATTTGATGGACCCCATTGTAATTCTTCAAATCTCTTCTTTTGGCAATCTTCGCCAGTTAAATATTGAGCAAGTCTTTGAACCATGTATGCTTTATTTACATCAGTCTGAGGTTTAGTACCCAATAATTTACAACCAACAAATGAACCAAGTTCATATGATTTTCCGTCAACTGTGAATGAAGGAAGATCAGTTGCTGCATAATTTGCACCTAAAACTTCTTGAGTTGTTGCTGCATCCCAAGTACCAGATACAACGATAGCTGATTTTTGAGCTCCTTCTTTTGCGAATGCATCTGGAGCACCACTTGTATTATTGTAGCATGTAGATTTTAATAATTTTTGCATACCTTTAACTGCAATAACACCAGCATCAGAATCATAATTATCTGTTGCAGACCATTTACCATCACTATCTTGTGACCAAACTGAAGTTGCACCAGCTGCGAAGAAGAATGATGCATTGTACCATCCAGAACCTTCAAGTTGAAATGAGAATAATCTGTTAGCTGCTTCACAGTCAGCGATTAAATCTTCAAGTGAATCAAGATGTGCTGCATTAGTAATAACGCTCTTATCATAATACATGAAATAACCGTTATCTGAAGTAAGTGGGTAACAATAAGTTGAGCCCTGAGTTGATGATGCAGAAACAGATGCTGCGTCATTATTTTCAGATATCCAAGTTTGAACACTTGAACCAACTTTTGCTAAAGCTCTTGCTTCAACTAATCTTGTTAATTGGTCTTGAGCAAAGAAATATATATCAGCACCATTTTCAACGTCTGTAATCATTGAAGTTGCTGCATCTCCTTCGCCAACTTTTTCGATTGTTAGGTTTAATGTTAAACCATCATTTTGAGCTTCAAACTCTTTGATTTGCGTTTCAGTTAATTCTAGTGCTGCTTCTGGAGCCCATACTTTTAAATCATATGTACCAGTAACTGCTTGTTCGCCACATGAAGCAAGGCCTAAAGTTGCTGCACCAGCTAAACCTAATAGCATGATTTTTTTGTTGAATTTCATTTTTCCATTCATTTCCTTTCACTACGTGTTTTTTGTAAGCGTTATCAGAAAACGCTTTCTTTTCGTTTAAGAATTATACCCCCCCCGTATGCCTTTGTCAAGCCATTTTTTTAAAAAATCTACGATTTTTATCTATTTATAAAGGATTTTTTTAATTTGTATGTTGAAAAAATTAAATTTTATTTTATAATTGATAGTAAATTGAAAACGTTTTAGGAGGTTATATGAAAAAAATTGGAATGATACTTCTATCTTTATTCTGTGTTTTATCTTTAGCATCATGTGGTAAAACTATCGAAAAAGAAATACAGGAAGTAAATGTATCATCTAATTCTCTTTATGTTAAAAAGGTTGATAATTTAGATGATGATTTTGTATTAGGGATGGATTCAAGCCAAGTTATTTCCCTAGAAAATAGCGGGGTTAAATACTACAATTTTGATGGCTCAGAACAAGATGTTTTTAAAACACTTGCACAAAATGGCATAAATTGCATTAGAGTTAGAGTATGGAACGACCCTTATGATGCTAATGGAAATGGCTATGGTGGTGGAAACTGTGACATTAATACTGCAATTGAAATTGGTAAGCGTGCTACTAAATATGGGATGAAACTAAATGTTGACTTCCACTATTCTGATTTTTGGGCTGATCCAGCAAAACAAATGGTTCCAAAAGCTTGGAAAAATCTAGACTATGAAGAAGAAATGCCTAAGGCTCTATATGAATATACAAAAGATTCACTTAAAAAATTAAAAAATGAAGGCATAGAAGTAGGCATGGTTCAGGTTGGTAATGAAACAAATGGTTATATGTGTGGAACTAAAGTATGGGCATACATTTGTAGCCTAATGTCAAATGGTTCAAAAGCCGTTAGAGAAGTATTCCCTAACGCCCTTGTTGCAGTTCATTTTGCTAACCCTGAAAAAGTAACTAATTATTCAGATTACGCTTCAAAGCTTAAGTACTACAATGTTGATTATGATGTATTTGGTTCATCATATTATCCATATTGGCATGGAACATTAGAGAATTTAAGTACTGTATTAAATGGTATTGCTGAAAAATATAATAAAAAAATGATGGTTTTAGAGACATCATATGCTTTCACTTCTGAAGATTATGATTTTTCCGGAAATACAATATCTGATGGTGGTGCTTTTGATAAATTTTATCCATTCACTATACAAGGTCAAGCAAATTCAGTAAGAAATGTAGTAGATACAGTAAAGAATAATGTTAAAAATGGCTGTGGTGTATTCTACTGGGAAGGCACATGGATTGGTGTAGGATATAGTTCATGGGAAGAAAATAGCGCCTTATGGGAAAAATATGGTTCAGGATGGGCTTCATCTTATGCAAAAGAGTATGATCCAAATGATGCAGGAAAATATTATGGTGGTTGTGCAGTAGATAACCAGGCCTTCTTCGATAAAAACGGTAAACCGCTTGAATCACTAAAAGTATTTGGGCTAATGAAAAAAGGCAATGAATTAACTCCAGTTATTGATTCAACTGAAGATATAACATTAATCAAAGCCTTCACTGATGAAGTTGAATTCCCATCAACTGTTAATGCAATCTATACAGATGACTCTAAAAAAGCTCTATCAGTCAGCTGGAAAACAATATATAAAGTAAATGATGATACTTCTTTAACAAAGGTATTAGATACCGTTGATGATGCTGCAAAAGCATATTTAAAAACAAATGGTGTTGCAAAATATAAAGTTGTTGGTGAAGCATCAGGTTTTGAAACAGTATGCTATATTTCAATGGTTGAATTTAATTATGTTGATGATTATAGTTTTGAATCAGGCGAAATGGGAAAATGGCAAATTAACGCAATTAAGAATTCTAACGAGCTTTATATCGAAAATAAAGCAACAGATTCCTTAACAGGAAATTACCACTACCATTTTTGGGCTGAAGGAACAAATAACGTTGAATTTGAGTTATTCCAAGAAATTGAAGATTTACCTACTGGAAATTATAAATTTGCAATTTCTATTATGGGCGGTGATGCAGGCGATACAGACATTTATGCTTTTGTTAAAATAAATGGAGAAATCATCGCTAAGGCAAAAGGTGATATTACATCTTATGGAAATTGGAATACAATGAAAATCGATAAATTTAGTTATACATCTGGTGATAAAATAGAAGTCGGAATCTACGTTAAATGTTCAGGTTCTGGTAATGGTGCGTGGGGCCAAATTGATGATGCACTATTAAATTATATAGTAGAAAAATAAAACCTAAAATTATGAGGATTCACTTTCATGTGGATCCTTTTTTCTTTACATTAATGTTATTTAAATATAAAATAAAAATGTAACTATAAAAAGAAATAAGGCATAATATGAATTATCAAGAACTAGAATTAAATGAATTAATTGAATATACTAAAAATAATGATACAGAAGCTATAAAAGAATTAGCTTTCAGATATTATTATGGCGAAGGCATAAAAAAAGATTTAAATAAGGCTTTTACTTTATTTAAATCTATAGATAATGATCCTATTGCGTTTTACATGATAGGAGAATGTTATTTTTATGGTGATGGAATAAATAAAGATTATAAAGAAGCATTTAAATATTATCTTAAAGCATCACAATATGATGATCCATTAGCTTTAAATATGGTTGCTGATTTTTATTATTATGGTTATGGTGTAAAAATAGATTTAAATGAAGCCTTAAAATATTATTTAAAAGCTTCAGAATTAAATTCAGTTGATGCTTATTATGCATTAGGTGAGATATATGAAAACGGAAATGGTGTAGAAAAAGATTTAAATGAAGCTTTAAAATATTATAATTTAGCTAACAATAATGGCTATAGTGAAGTAGATATAGATATTAAAAGAATAAAGAAAAAATTAAAGAAAAATAAATAATTATTCTCAAAAATAAAAGTAGTGCCAGAACCTATAAATCTGGCACTATTTTTATTGTTCTTTATTTATAAATTTCTTTTTATCTTTTTTGCATACTCTTTGGGCTGCATGCTTACCATTAAATAACGCTATAGGTAGTCCTCCAGGCGGCATAAGCCACTGGCCTGCCATAAAGAAATTATCAATACCTCTTATACAACCTTTTTTCAATAAGCCTTTAGATTTTTTAGTGGTTAAAAATGCCATCCATGAGCCCTTATAACTATTAGTATATCTATTAAAAGTTTTAGGTGTTGCTACATCAATTAATTCTATTTCTTCATCATTTAAATCAAAATGATTTTTTACTTCTTCTCTTACTCTTAAGCCAAAACTATTTTTGAATGCTTTATATTCTTCTTTACTTAAATTAAATATTTTATCAGCAGTTTTATCATCAATTTTGATTATAGTTGTTAAAGTATAATTATTATCATTAATTAATTTTTTATCAAAAATATAATTTCTTATTGTAATATGAGAAATTTTATATCCTAACACATCTAAATCTTTTGTGGCAAAATTGATCATTTTATCAATTTTAGATTCATTAGTTTTATAATTTAAAACTACATATAAAACAATATTTAAAGGATTAGCAGTCTTATTTTCAAATTTTTCATTGTAATATTTATCCTGATATTTATTATCAAGTAAATCAAATAATGTATGATGCATATCTGTAGCAGAAATTACATAATCAGCATAATCTATACCACCATTTTTAAGTTTAATACCCTTGGCTTTATTATCTTCTATAATTATTTTGTCTACTTCAGATGATGTAAGGATATTACCGTCTGATTCTTTAAATCTTTTTTCAATATTTAAAGCCATTTTTAAGCTTCCACCTTCAGGCATACCAGCATCACCATTAGAAAATGCTTGAAGCATATAAAATACTGAATGAATATTTGATCTTATATCTATTAATCTTAAGAATAATTCTTTTAATATTGGAGATTTGAATTTATTAGCATATTCAGTGACTGAAGTATGCTTATATTTTATTAATCTCGGTAACATAATAAACATAGAAAGACCATACGCAGTAAGTTCAAAAATATTCATAAAATCAATTGGCTTTTTAGTAGGTATTTTTACTCTTTGATAGTTTTTAATACCTCTAATAAAAGAATTTATTTTTCTTTTATCATCAGGACCATATTTATATAATTCTGCTTTTAATTTATTTAAATCAGAATAAAAAGTAATAATATTGCCATCTATATCATATTTGGAATAATATTCAGTTGGATATATTTTAGTGTTTTCATCAAAAGCGCCTATATGTTTCCATAAAGGAAATAATTCACTCTTTTGGGAAGTGCCGACTATAAAGTGTGCACATGCATCGATATTGTTGTTTTTTCTTTTATATCCTGTACATAAACCACCACATATATTATGCTTTTCATATAGTGTTACATCATAGCCGTTATCATGTAGATATATGCCTGCAGCCATTCCTGAAACACCACCGCCAATTATTATTACTTTTTTCATTTTACTACCATAAAATATGGATGAATGCAAATTCATCCATATTACTTTCTATTTATTTAATTTCTTTAATAACTCTTCTTGCATTGACTCATAACCAGGTTTTCCAAGAAGTGCGAACATATTCTTTTTATATGATTCTACGCCTGGTTGATTAAATGGATTAACACCTAAGGTATATGCTGATACACCACAAGCAAATTCGAAGAAATATACTAAATACCCATAAGTATAAGCACTGATATTCTTGATGTTAATTCTCATATTAGGTACACCGCCATCAACATGAGCAAGAAGTGTGCCGTTCATTGCCATCTTATTTACGTAATCCATTGATTTTCCGGCAAGGAAATTAAGTCCATCAAGATTGTCTAGAGTTTCCTTGATTTTTAATTCTCTTAATGGTTCTTCTACATTAACAACTGTTTCAAAAATAGTTCTTTCACCTTCCTGAATCATCTGTCCTAATGAATGAAGATCAGTCGAGAATGATGCTGATGTAATCCAGATACCTTTGCCATCTTTACCTTCAGATTCACCATATAGTTGTTTCCACCATTCGCTTAAATAAATTAATTTTGGTTCATAATTTACAAGCATTTCAATCTTCTTGCCACTTCTATATAACACATTTCTTATTAGTGCATATTTAAGTGCGTCATTTTTATCTACATCTTCTTCTTGATATTTTTCAAATGCGTCTTTTGCACCCTGCATCATAGCATCTATATCAGCTCCGCTTGCGGCAATTGGAAGTAGGCCAACTGCAGTTAATACTGAATATCTGCCGCCTACATCATCAGGTACTACAAATTCAGCATATCCTTCAGCATCTGATAGGTTCTTTAAAGCACCTCTTGCTTTATCAGTTGTTGCATAAATTCTTTCTTTTGCTTCTTCTTTGCCATAACGCTTTTCCATATATTCTTTAAATATTCTAAAAGCGATAGCGGGTTCTGTTGTTGTACCTGATTTAGAGA
>CAKZZJ010000001.1 GCA_937885165.1 uncultured Caryophanales bacterium | reverse complement strand
ATTTAAAATGAAATCCCAAAAAGAAAAAGATTTAATAACAAAAGAAACATGCATATCAAACTGGAACATTCCTTTATTTATTAATTATCCCTACAAAGATATTATTTCATTCATAAGAAAAGAATTTTACAAAAAAGACAATGATTTACTCCTACTAATTCGGTTATATCAAGAAATATGTCTAATGCAAAAGGACGATCCTCAAAAAGGCTTTAATATTTTTTTATCAGAAGACACCGATGAAAAAGTTACTTCAGAAGAAATATTATATTTAGTTCAAAACATAAAAAGATTATTATATTATTACTCAGATGAAATTAAACAAAAAAATAATAGTGATGAAAATATGAATACAAATATATACAATTCATTCATTAATGAAAATCCTTTGCTTGTTTTCGTTAAAAGGAATTTTTATTTATTTATATCAATATTTAAAAGTGGAGGCTTTAATGAAAAAAATAAAACAAAAGACGAAAAAGAATTAGATTTAAAATTCAAGGCAACTTTCGGCATAGATAATGATATAAGCAAATTTTTGGAAGATACTAATAAAAAAAATGAGAGCAGTAATAAAATGGATATAGAAGACGAAGAAGAAACTATTGATGTAAATAAAATAAGGGATAATAATTCTGATAATATAAAAATAGAAATAATAAATATATATAATTTTCTATTGACTACATATAATGATTTGGATAAACCAGATGAAGATATTATTATCTTTAGTCAAATAATAGTCAAATATTTAATAATAAACTTAAGTATAGAAAAAAATAGTGAATTACTAAATAAATTAAAAAAATCTTTCTCAGTATTAATTGGTCTTTATATTAAAACTTATAAAGAAGAAGAAAAAACAATATATCATCCTATAGCTGTAATTTTCCAACAAGTATTAAATTATTTAATAAAATCTATTCTTTATACTGATGTAAATGAAAATAATAAGAAAGAAATGGCCAATTATTATAAAACTGTTTTATCTATTTATAACATTTTATTAAACAAAAAAAACAAAAATTTATTAATAGATTTACAAAATATAATTTTATATTATTCGAAACAATTAATATATGAAAACGTTGATAGTTCACAATTTAGAAGTCCTTTGGAAATAAAAAATATAAAAGTGTAGTAGAAATTAATTTTCTTAGGGATCCTATTTACTGTAAAATATTTAATGATGGATTTAATCCAGAAGATATTAATTATAATATTTCATTAATTAATCCTTCTTTAAAGTTTATTCCATACGAGACCTTAATTTTTTTTGATGAAATCCAAGACTGCATAGATGTAGTAACTTCATTAAAATTTTACAAGTTAGATGGAAAATTTGATGTAATTTGTTCTGGTTCAATGCTTGGAATTAATTACAACAAAGTTACTAGTATTTCGGTTGGGTTTAAAGAAGATTATGTTATGTACTCATTAGATTTTGAAGAATTTTTGTGGGCTAATGGATATGACGATTCCTTAATTGAAAATTTGTATAGTAATATGATAAATGTAAAACCACTTTCCGAGTTAGAATTTTTAAAGTTATCAAAGCTTTTTAAGCAATATATTATTACTGGTGGAATGCCTCAAATAGTAAATCAAATTATAAAAGATAAAACATATTATAATGTCATAACTTTACAAAACCAATTATATGTTGATTATGAAAACGACATAAGAAAGTACGTTACAGGTTTAGATTCAGCAAAGGTAGTTAATTTTTATAGGCATATTACTCCTATGTTAGCAAGAGAAAACCACAAATTTCAAATCTCAAAGCTTTCTACAGGGGCAAAGAGTAGAGATTATCTAGGTTGCGATGAATGGCTAAAGGATGCAGGGATAATAAATATTGCATATAATGTAAATGAATTATCATTGCCATTAAAGGGAAATGAAAAAGAAAATGATAAGAGAATTTATTATTCAGATAATTCACTTTTAATTGCATCACTAGATGAGGAAGCAAAAGAAGATTTAAGGATAAATGATAATTTTGAGATATATAATGGAGCATTAACTGAAAGCATTGTATGTGAGGCATTAATTAAATCTGGCATAAAAGATATATATTTTTATAAGAATGAAGATAGCACCATTGAACTTGATTTTATTGTTAGAATAAAAAATGAAATTATACCTTTTGAAGTAAAAACAAATAGAGGTAGAAGTAAATCTATGAATAAAATACTTGAAGAAAAAAAGTTTAAGTTTGGTATAAAATTAACGAACCAAAATATCGGTTATTCTAATTCAAAATATACTATTCCATATTTTTTAACGTTTCTTTTAATAAGATTCTTAAAAGAAAAAATAAATTGGTAATATTAATAATTATTAAAGGTCTTGGGTCATCCCAAGACTTTTTGATTGTTTAGGGAATTGTATTAAAGAAATCTTAACAACATCCCCTATATATTTCAAACATTTTTCATTCTAAGTAGAAAAATCAGTAAGTTTTTATTGCTTTTGATGTGAACCCCAAATCTTGTACTCGAGGAATCGAGCCGGAAAGAGGCCTTTTATTTTTGCATTTTGGTCAGTAATAGTCCAGTTTTGCTCTATGGTTGAGTGAACAAGTTTTATACTCTTGGGAAACATATTGAAGGCGAAAGTCAGCGCTATTTCCATCCCCAAAGCGTTTGTAAATAGATTATCTAAAAGGGGAAAAATACTAATTATGCGTATTATATGGGGATCAGGTCATATAATTACTTTGCGTATTACACGGGAAAAACGCTTCAGACACATTGCGTATTATTAAAATATGTTGTATAATAGAAGTGCAAGGAGGCTACAATATGGAACTTAAACGTAAAATTTATGACAAGTTAGTTGATTGGAAAGAAAAATATAGTCAAGATTATGCTTTAATAATTGAAGGTGCGAGACGTATTGGAAAATCTACAATTGTTGAAACATTTGCTAAAAACAATTATAGATCATACGTAATAATTGATTTTGCAGTTGCAAGCAAAGAAACAAAGAAGAATTTTAACAATTTAAATAAACTTGATGTTTTCTTTCAAAACATATCTTTAGAATATAATACTGAATTATTTAGGAATGAATCATTGATTGTTTTTGATGAAGTACAAAAATATCCTAAGGCTAGAGGGGCAATTAAATATTTAGTAAAAGACGGTAGATATTCATATATTGAAACAGGATCCTTAATTTCGATAAAGGAAAATGTTGATGATATAGTTATACCATCAGAAGAAATGAAAATTAAAATGTTTCCTCTTGATTTTGAAGAGTTTTTATGGGCCGCAAACGAAAATATATTATTAAAATATATAAAAAAAAGTGTAGATGAAAAAGTTAAATTAGATGATAAGTACCATAATAATGCTATGCGTCTTTTTAAAGAATATATGATAGTAGGTGGTATGCCGCAAAGTGTTGTAGCATATTTCGAAAATGGGCGAGATTTTTATAAATCAGACGTTGCTAAAAGAGAGATACTATCATTGTATAAAGACGATATCAAAAAGAGTGCTAATAGATATAATTCAAAAGTATCTGCAGTGTTTGAAAATATACCTGGATATTTATCAACACATGAAAAAAAGGTGGTATTAAACAAAATTGATGAAGGGGCTATTTTTAGTAAATATGATGAACCATTATTTTGGCTTGATGATTCAATGATATGCAATCTTTGTTATAAATGTAATGACCCTAATGTTGGCTTTTCTTTAAATAAAGATGATTCAGCAGTAAAGTGCTATATGGGAGATACAGGTCTACTCATTTCCCATACTTTTAGTGAAAATGAAATATCTTCTAGTCGATTATATAAGGATATAATGAATGATAAATTATCTATAAATAAAGGGATGTTTTATGAAAATGTGATATCTCAAATGATTACTTCAACAGGTAGAAAGCTATATTTTTATACACATTATTCATATGAAAAACATAGGAATGATATTGAAATAGATTTTTTGATTTCTAATGAAAGTAAGACAAATATTAAAGTATTGCCTATAGAAGTTAAATCTTCAAAAAATTATACAAATATTTCTTATGATTTATTTAAGAAAAAATTCGGTAAAAAAATTGCGGAATCATACATTATTCATCCCAAACAATTTGTTGTAGAGGATAAAGGCTATAAAATTCCTCCTTATATGCTTCCTTTTTTTATGAAGCCGGTGTAAAAGTATGCCATCCACGAAAGAATATAAAGATTTACATAATCGAATAATTAATGAATGCTGGTGGCTGAAGGTAAGGCCATCGCACTGAACACATCAACAATCCTTGGGCAAATATTAATTATATAATTTATAATATGCAAAATATGTAAAAAGGTAGTGTCAAATAAGTTATGACAACTGAAAGAGAAAAAATGACAAATGGGGAGCCGTTTTTGACAAATGATCCCCAACTAATGAAGGATAAAAAGGCTGCACGAGAGTTAATGGCATTGTACAATAATTCACTCGAAGACGAAACAAATAGAAAAAAATTACTAAAAACATTATTTGGTCATTGTGGTGAAGAGGTATTTATTAAGCCCCCTTTTCATTGCGATTATGGATACAATATATTTATTGGCGAGAATTTTTTTGCTAATTTCGACTGTATTTTTTTAGATGCTGCCCCAATTGTAATTGGTGATAATTGCATGATTGGCCCCAAAACATGTATTTATGCTATTGAACATCCATTAGATGTAGAATCTCGAAAAAAACATATAGGTATACCTAAATCAGTAGTGATTGGAGATAATGTGTGGATTGGAGGAGGAGTAACTATTCTTCCAGGTGTAAGTATTGGGAACAATACAGTTATTGCTGCGGCAGCTGTTGTTACAAAGTCATTTCCAGACAATGTGTTAGTTGCGGGGAACCCTGCTAGAGTGATAAAAAAACTAGGGGGATCAATATAATTTTTGGTTAAAATAAATTACTTGTTTAAATATTTTTAAATTGTTATAATTAATATACGATTTAGGGAGGCTTATATGGTTAGAAAATGGATTTTTATACCACTTTTAGCACTTGGTATAACAGGAATTATAGTTGGATCATTTTTGGATTTTAACATCAATAGTGCTTTATATGACAGAAACAATGGCTTTGGTGTATTTATGGCATCATTTGGTCAACTTCCTGCATATGGATTTTTAGGGACTTTAGCTTATGGTTTTTTATATTTGACAATAAAACACTATAAAAAGATATGGCAAAGAATATTATTTATTTTACTGGCAGTAATCTTAGTAGGTGCCGGTATATATTTTCAGGGCTGGGATATATTTTGTGTAAACGGATATAATAATAAATCATTAGCTTTTTTAGGATATATTATATCTACAATTCTCATTGGTTTAGGTGCGTTATTTGGATATTTTATTTTAAGAAATACAGAAGTAGAAAAAGAAGTAATATTAAAAGTATTATTAGCTATTTTATTTGTTATGTTACTAGCTTTAGGTATTACACAACTAGTAAAAATATTCATGTCAAGACCTAGATTTAGATTTATATCAGATTATAATCTATTAGATGAATTTAAAAACTGGTGGGAAAGTGGTAAAGAACTAAAGAAAAATTCAGTTGGAGTATTAGAAGATGTAACATCAGAAGAATTTAAATCTTTCCCTTCTGGACATATATCTAATACTGCAAGTTTTATCGCTATAGCTTGTTATCTACCATACTTAAATAAAAAAATAAAAGTAAAACAGGAATATTTAATGGCTTTTGCGTTAGTATGGGTATTAGTTCTTGCTTATACAAGAATGAGAGTAGGAGCGCACTTCTTAAGTGATGTATCATTCGGATTTACTATTTCAATATTGGGTTTTATGGTAGTAGATTTGATTATGTTTAAGAAAAATCAACCACCGCTATCAAGTGAAACATTATAAAACAAAATTAAACTAAATAGATAAAAAGAGGCATTATCTAGTTAACTATAGATATAGTGAACTAAAAAAGCCTCTTTTTAAATGCTTTGAAAAGCTAAATTTTGGTTATAAAAGCGCTGAAAAACAAAAAAACAAAAAAATTTAAAAAATTAGCACTTTACTATTGACAGTGCCAAAAATAGTGATATAATATAGGTAGATTGGCAGAGGAAGTGCTAGAGTGCCAATTAAAAAGAAAGGTTAAAAAGGTGAAAAATATGAGAACACAATTATATGATTTATTAAACGAATTTAACAATGTATTTTACGAAGGTGAATCTAGAGGATTCCCTCTAGATGTTATAAAAGAAAAAGACGGCTATGAAGTTGTAGCTGAACTTGCTGGATTTTCAAAAGAAGATATTAAGATTGAATTTGAAGATGGTGTATTGACAATTAATGCCTTACGTAAAGAAAACAAAGAAAATGAAAAGAAGTATCTACTAAAGGAAATTAAGCAAACTAAGTTTACAAGAAAATTAAATTTTGGTGATATTGAAGAAGATGATATTATTGCAAAATACGAAAATGGCTTACTTTTGATTAAAATTACTGTTAAAGCTCCAGTAGAAAAAGCTAAAAAAATGATTACATTAGAATAATATTAGGAGGTAATTTATTATGTTTTATGTAAGAACTAATCCATATTTCAATTTACAAAATTATGAAGACTTTAATATGTTTTCTAAAGAAATGAAGGTTAACATCATTGAAGAAGAAGACCATTATGAGGTTTTAGCTGATGTTGCTGGAGTTAAGAAAGAAAATATCAAAATTGATGTTTTTGACGATACATTAACAATTGATATTAATGAATCTAAAGAACAAAAAGAAAAAGAAGAAAAATATTTATTAAAAGAAAGATGCTACCGCAAGGTAAAAAGAAGTTTCTATTTACCTAACATTGATGAAGAAGGTATTAAAGCTAAATATGATAATGGTATTTTAAGCATTAATATCAATAAAAAAGTAAATAAAAACAAAAATAAAAATATTACTATAGAATAATTATTTTTCAATACCCTCATATAAGAAGTGGCTGTGAAAGAACTAGGTCGTTAAAACCTTAATTTAATTGTTTCACAACCTCTTTTTATTTTTATCATCTAAAACATTTTAAATTGCCTTTGTAAGGTCATTAAAAATTATGATTTTCTAAGTGTCATTTTATATGATATTAATACTATTTTTCACCTACCTATATACAATATTGACAACGTTTTCAAAAAATTGTAAAATGTATCAAGTGGAATTGGAGTTTTATATCATGGAAGAAAATAATGTAAGAAGTTTTGAGTATTTTAAAGATATGGATTTACAATATGCCTTTGATGGATTAACCAAAGTATTAGGCAGAGAATATATTATTGGTTTTGCTCATCATTTAATCAAAGAAAAAACACCATTTACTTTATGCTTATGTGACATAGACAACTTTAAAAACGTCAACGATTTTTATGGTCATATGGTTGGCGATGATGTTTTAGTAGGATTCTCCAAAGAATTAATTAGAACAATCGGCAACAAGGGTGTTATTGGTCGTTATGGCGGCGATGAATTTATGGTTATACTCCCTAACATTAATGATTATGATACAGTTTGGGATGTATGCCACGCTATTAATGTCAATGTAGCAAAGCTGACATTTGAAGCAATACCTGATTTAAATATCACTCTTACTACAGGTATATCAAGATATCCGATAGATGCCTTATCATATGATGAGTTATTATTGACAAGCGACAAGGCTTTATACAGGGGTAAATCAAAAGGCAGAAACTGTTTTATAATATATCTTGCATCAAAACATGAAAATATAGAAATAAAAGAAAGAACAGATACAATATTTAATACAATGGAAATGATCAGCAAGTTGTTTGATATTGCTGAATCAAAAAGAGATGTACTAGTAAATATTCAGAAAATTGTTCAATATCTTTCAACATATTTAGCGGTTGATTATATATCACTTGAGGCCGATAATGAGGTTGTATTTAGTTGCGTTCATCCACAATCTGAAAAAAAAGACTTTGGCATAATAGAAAAGGATTTATTAAAAGAACAGATGAATTCAATCGGTCTTGTCTATGTAAATTCAAGAAGAAATATCATGGAAGTTCATTCCAGCAAACTTTTTAAAAGAATGAAGGAAACTGAAGTTTATTCTCTTGCCGCAACAAGAGTTGATATGTATGGTATAGACTATGGTATTTTAGTTATCAAGTCTATAAATACTAGAATATGGCAATTAAATGAGCTTGATTTGATTATTATTGCTACAAGATTAATTAGTATGATATTAAATCAAAATGGAATAACACTTAAGGATATGAAAAGAAACAAAAATTAATTTTTTTATACCTCCTTTCAAAAAAAGCTGAAAATTCATATGCGAATTTTCAGTTTTTTTTACTAAAACAAATCTATTTCTTTTTTTAATTCAGGTATTATTTCATCTTCTTTGATTTTTCTTACTATAAGGCCCTTTTTAAATATTAAGGCTTCCCCTTTTCCGCCTGCAATACCTAAATCAGCTTCCCTGGCTTCACCTGGGCCATTGACAACACAACCCATAACAGCTACATGAATATTTTTGTTTACTTTATATAAATATTCTTCAATTTCTTTAGCTATCGGGATTAAGTCAATTTGAGTTCTCCCACATGTTGGGCAGGATGTAAGAGTAGGAAGATTATCTTTAAGATGAAGTTCTCTTAATATATCTTTGGCTGCCTTAACTTCTAGAATAGGAGAAGCACTTAATGATACTCTTATAGTATTACCGATATTTTCATTTAATATCCTTGATATACCTATAGATGAAGTTATTAAACCCTTAAAATCAGTTCCTGCTTCCGTTATACCTATATGAAGTGGATAAGAAAATACTTCAGCTGCTTTCATATATGCGTCATATGCTAAATCAATATTAGAAGCTTTTATTGATAATACTATATCATGAAAATCAAGTGATTCTAAGATATCTATATGTTCCTTTGCGGCAAGAACCATATTTTCTTTATTTAATTCAAATCCTTTTGGTAGAGAACCCGAATTAACACCAATTCTTATAGGGATATGTCTTTTTTTACACTCATTTACGATTTCTTTTATTTTATCTTCATTGCGGATATTACCAGGATTTAATCTTATTTTATCTACACCCTCGTTTATCGCAATTAATGCCAGTTCTGGATCAAAATGAATATCGGCAACAAGCGGTATATTTATGCCATTCTTGATTTTGCTGATGGAATATGCATCTTCTTTATCAAGTACGGCAACTCTGATAATATCACATCCTAATTCTTCAAGTGCTTTAATCTGTTTAATTGTTGATTCAACATCTTTGGTTTTAGTATTAGTCATGCTTTGAATTAAAATTGGATTATTACCACCAAGTGCTAAATTACCAACTTTAACTACTCTTGTTTCATTTCTTTTATACATATTATCACAACCTTTTCTATATTATACTTTTTTTTAATTAATCTTTTCAAGTTTTAGCTTTAATAATCATTTAAAAGTTATATATTTATATTTTACGCACTATAAGATTTTTTAAAATAAATAAACTTTTGGATTATGATTGAAATAGATGTTATATTATCAAAAAGTAAAACTTATGTTTTAATTATTAGACGTAAAAAAATAAATATTATATAATTAAATTAGGTGATTGATATTTATGGAATTAAAATTAAAAAGAATTGTAAAGATTAGTAAAATTTTAATATATTTATGTTTGGGAATTTTAATATTATTATTTAGAAATGATATTTATGATTATTTATATCTTATTGTTTCCTTGCCGATTTTATATGTAGCAGTACAGGAATTTATTTATGAAATTTATACTAAATCTTATTTAAATGAATTAAATAAAATTGGTTCGTTGCTTATAGAAATAATTCTAGCAACAATTATCTTATTTACTAAAACAGACATTGAATTATTATGTATCATCTGGGGTATAATTGTTATTATTAAAGGAACAACCGCACTTAATAATGTTATTCATTTATTAGTAACAAAGAAGTTTATTGCTGCCTCTCTTGAGGGAATAGAGGCAATAATACAGATAGTTTTTGCAATATTGCTTGTTATTGAACCTGAAGAACATGTAAGCTTCCATATAATTTTATTAGGAATTGAGATGGAAATAATTGCCCTTAAATCATTCATTGAAAATGTATTATTATATTATTATAATAAGCTTTCTTTAACGGAATAAAAATAAAGGTTTTTGAAGCTAGAAAACATTTGAAATTTTTTTCTTGCGTAATCATTCTATTTTTGTTATAATACATTACGTATTTGAGAAAGGTCTGGAGGGATAAACATGAGAGACTTAGTTAAATTAGTTTGTTCTGAATGTAAAAACGAAAATTATTATACAGACAAAAACAAGAAAACTATGCCAGATAAAATGGAAATAAAAAAATATTGTCCACATTGTCGTAAGCATACAGTTCATAAAGAAAAGAAATAATAATTATTAGATTATTTGCCCATTCGGGCTTTTTTTCTTATTTATTTACAGGTAAAATTTATGGAAATAAAAAAATATCAATTAGGACCGTTTGTTACTAATACCTATATTATAACAAGAGATGGTAATTCAATTATTATTGATCCAACATTAAATTTAGGTTGTGTGATAGATGAAATAAAAACTAAATATAATATTAAAGCTGTTTTAATTTCTCACGCTCATATCGATCATATAGATGGTATAAGATATTTTTTAGATTTACCTATATATATTTCATCTTCTGAAATAGATATATTATCTAATTCACATTATAATTTATATCAGGAATTTTATTATACTGATACACCATTTGATGTATCAAAATTAAAATTAATTCCTTTTAAAGATTCAGATGAATTAAATATCTTTGGTTTTAATATAAAAACTATGTTAACGCCAGGACACACTAAAGGTAGTGCTATATTTGAGATAGACAATAATTTATTTACGGGAGATACTTTATTTTTAGATTCTATAGGCAGATGGGACTTTCCATCAGGCAATTATTTAGAATTAAAAGAAAGCATAAAAAAGATAATAAATAAATATAATGATATTATTTGTTATCCAGGTCATGGAGATATATTTAATATCAAATTATGTAAAAAAGAAAATGAATTTGTGAAGGAGATTATTTATGAGTCATCTATTAGTTGAAGATTATAAACCAGTTCTAGATGTGCTTGAAACAGAAAAAGCTATAAAATTTGTCAGAGACACATTTGAACGTGAATTATGCAAAAAATTAAATCTTACAAGAGTATCAGCACCTCTTTTTGTTAATCCTAAAACAGGTTTAAATGACAATTTAAATGGTTATGAAAAAAGAGTATCTTTTACTATAAAAGATTTAAATGAAGAAGTTGAGATTGTTCAGTCTTTGGCTAAATGGAAAAGGTATGCATTAGGAAAATATGGATTTAATGTTTATGATGGAATTTATACAAACATGAATGCCATAAGAAAAGATGAAGAACTTGATGCCCTTCATTCAGTATACGTAGACCAGTGGGACTGGGAAAAGATAATTAAAAAAGAAGATAGAACCAAATCTTATTTAAAAAAAGTTGTTAAAGATATTTATAAAGTAATATATAAATTATCAGTATTGGTTAATAAAGAATATAATGAACTTAAATTTGATTTACCTAAAGACATATATTTTATTACAACAAAAGAATTAGAAAAATTATTTCCGGATAATACACCAAAAGAAAGAGAAGATATAATCGCTAAAGAGCAAAAAGCAGTATTTATTATGGAAATAGGTGCGAAATTAAAATCAGGCAAGCCTCATGATGGCAGGGCAGCTGATTATGATGACTGGAAACTAAATGGAGATTTAATTTTATATAATGATGTAATAGATAAAGCTTTTGAAATATCATCTATGGGTATAAGAGTAGATGAAAATTCATTAGTAAAACAGCTAAAAGAAAAAAATGAATTAGACAAACTTGATAATGATTATTGTAAGAATATCTTAGAAAAGAAATTACCATATACAATCGGTGGCGGTATCGGACAATCAAGATTATGTATGTATATGCTTAAAAAAGCTCACATCGGCGAAGTTCAAGCTTCAATATGGGGTGAAGATACAATAAAATTATTAGAAGAAAACAACATTTTCTTATTATAATATATTTAAAAAATATAAAATTTTTGTTAAAATATATTTGACATTATTTATGATTATTAAAGGTGAAATATGAATAAGACTGCATCCTGTATTAAGTTAATAGAAATTTTATATTCATTAGATGATTTCATTAATACCAAATCTTTAGCAAATTTACTTGATACTAATCCTAGAAATATAAGAGAATATTTCAAAGAATTAGATAGCCTAGGTTATGAAATTGAGTCATCAAAAGGTTTATATGGCGGTTATAGATTAAAAAAAGAATGTTTTTTACCTGCTATGAATTTAGATGAATATGAAGAAGGCCTTATTTATAATGCCATAGATAAATTAAAAGAAATAGAATTTCCTGATATAAGTAATTTAGAGGCTGTATTAGGGAAAATATTACTTAATCAAAAAAAAGAAATTGTTCCTTTAAGAATGATTGATAGATATCCTCCTAATATTGAATTTGACAAATTAAAAGATGCCTACATTAAATTACAAAACGGAATAGAAGGACAGTTCAAATTAAAAATAACATATTTGACTTTTAACGATAAAGAAGTGATACATATTGTTCATCCGATTGATATATTTTTATATAATGGGAGTTATTTTTTATTGTCACTTGATGAAATAAAAGAAGAATATGCATTTTATAAATTAGATAGGATTGTCGATATTGAAAACCTGAAAATCAGATATTCTTTATCTCCTTCTTTTAAATTAATTGACTATTTGGATGAATTCGGCATCAAGAAAAATGATCCTTATTTTGATATTGAAGTAGAATTAACAAATTTAAACAAAGTAATAAAAAACCATATTTATGGTAAAAATCAAGAAGTTAAAATTATTTCTTCAAATAAGGCATTATTAAGTGTCTCAATGCAGAATAAATCAAGTATTATCGCCTTTATATTGTCATTTGGTGCAAGCGCGAAAGTATTATCTCCAAAGTGGCTTATAGATGCAGTAAAGGAAAATTTAAATAATACTTTAAAAAATTATGAAGGTTAATATGATTGAAAATATATTTTTAGATTTTAATGGAACTTTAATAGATGATGTTGATTTATGCCTAGAACTATTGAATGATATTTTAAAAAAACAAGGGAATAAATTAGTGGATTTAGATACATATAGGCATATATTTACTTTCCCTATAAAAGATTATTATGCTGCAGCAGGGGTAGACTTTAATAAAGATTCTTATGAAGATTTAGCTATATGGTTTATAAAAGAATATCAACCAAGAAGTATGTTTTGTAATTTATATGACGGAGTAATAGATACAATTAAATTCTTAAAGAATAAAGGTATAAGAGTATCAATACTTTCAGCAAGCGAAATAAATAATTTAAAAGAACAATGTGATCATTTTAAATTAACAGATACAGTAGATGACATTTTGGGTATTGATAATATTCATGCCGAAAGCAAGGTAAATCTAGCTATAAATTATATGAAAAACCACAATATTAATCCTGCTAAAACCATCTTTGTAGGTGATACACTTCATGATGCTTTAGTGGCATCAAAAATTAATGCTAGATCAATATTAATACCAAATGGGCATCAGGCGAAAGACGTATTAGTTAAAGCGGATGCTTTAATAATTGATGATTTCAAAAAATTAAAGGAAGATTATGATACAATTTTAAGATAATTATTTCTTGAAAATATAATCTATCTAGATTATAATATCATAAGTATGAAAAAGGTGAACATATGAAAAAAAGATTTAAGTTTATGGGTATATTCGCTATAGCGATTAGTTTTGCATTTTTATTAGTCAGCTGTAGTGGTTCAAAATTTTATAGAACATTTAAGAATGCAGGTGCTGAAATAGAAGAAGAAAATTGCTTTACTGAATTAACACTTGATGAATTTACTGCTAAAAAAGAAAATAAAGATGATTTTGTAATTCTATTATTAAATTCTGATTCTTCAACTTCCATCAAAAATGTATCAATAATCCAGTATGAATGCGATAATCAGGCAAGAGATGCAGTAGTATATGTATTTGACGTTGTCAAAGGTTTATCATCAGTATCACTTGGTGAAGAAATGCGTCAGACATTCGGTGTAAAAGAAATCGCTAGTGATCTAGGCTTCGTTGCTGTAGGAATTCAAGATGGCAAATTATTATTTGATACATCTAATCCAAATGATTATTGCGATATATTCAAAACTACATCAACATCAATTAATATTCACGCTGTAGCTCAATATATCTTTGAAGGCGTAATAAATAATTAATTATCAATATCCAAAATAGGTTTCTGTTTTGGATATTTTAAAAACTATAATATGAAAGAAGAATATTATTTAATAAATAAGAAGGTGCTACCTTCTTATTTTAGTCAAATTATAAAAGTTAATAAATTAGTAGATGAAGGCATGACTATAACTGAAGCCTGTAAAAAAGCCAAACTATCACGATCTACATATTATAAATATAAAGGCTTTGTATTTTCATATAATGAAGAAATAAAAAAGAAAATGCTTATTTCTATAAAATATCAGGTATCTAATAATATTATGAGTGAACTCATAAAAATATTTAAATCATTTGATATTGAGATTATATCATTTATTAAAAACGATACAGTCAATGGGTTTAATTTTTTATTAATAACATTTAATATCAGTATTGAATTTAACATAGCTGAACTAATTTATTCAATTAATCAGATTGCTGATGTTATCGAAACATCAATACTCGCAATTGAATAAAAATGTATTATATTAATTTACATTAAAAATAAATTGTGATAAAATCTTAATAGATTTTAAAAAGAGGTTTTGGCAGATGAACGAAAAAGAAGTATTTGAAAAGGTTAAAGCTGTAATATTACAAGAATTAGATTTAGACGAATCTAAAGTAACAATGGATGCGAGACTAAAAGAAGATTTTGGTGCTGATAGTATTGATGGTGTACAGATTATTATGGCACTAGAAGATGAATTTGGAATCAAATTAGAAGATGAAAGCCTAGAAGAAATCAAAACTGTAGGCGACATCGTTAAATTTGTTAAAGCAGTTCTTTAATATTAAAAAGTTGCCACCGCAACTTTTTATTTTGGAGTAATTTATGGGAAGAAACACATGGTATGATAAGTGGCAGAAAAACAGAATATATTCATTATCACATAACTTGTTAAATTCTAACAGTTATGTTTTTTCTCATTTCCCAAGAACAAATCAATATGGATTTCAGGATGGTAAAGCAAGATCTGTCATAGAAGCTGACTTATATGCTAGATTTTATAGGATGAAGGGTAATAACGTCTTATTCCCTATAGGGTTTCATTCTTTGGGTGCTTCAAGTATTCTTCAGGGAAGAAAAAGCGGTACTGATGATGACAAAATAACTGATATGTTTTATAGACAACTTAAAGAACTTGGTGTTGGTATTAATGAAGATAAATTAATAGATATGAAAGATGATACTTTTATTAAATTGCTTCAGATGGCATTTATTGATTTATATAACAATAAAAATATCATTTATCATAATAAAGTTATTTTCTATGATGAAAAAACGAATAAAATCTATAATGATTCCAAATCAAAGAAGAATCTTAAAAGATTAAGTCAAAAATGTTTCTTACTTGATATTAAAGATAATATCAATGATATTATAAAAATAATATCAAATCTTGATATAGATAAAAAATATAAGAAGGAAATGTTTGATTTTTTAAATCCAGTTGAATATTTTTATATTGATTTATATTTATCTAATAAAACAACACTAAAAATTAAAATGGAAGAACCTGAATATTTAGGCGGTATAAGTTATATATCTTTAAATCCTGATTTTATCGATATAAATAAGTATGTAACTGAAGATGAAAAACATAATGTTGATGTTTTATTAAATAAAGATAGTGAATTAATTATTTATAGTGGTTCTTACGCTATAAATCCACTTACTGGTAAAGAAATACCTATATGTATATCAAAATTTTATAAGAAAGATTTATATTTAGGTATTCCTACATTAGATGATGAGGATCTCGCTATCGCAACAGAGTATGGCTTTAATATGGATTTAGTATTATCTAATAATGTATTTGTTAATTCTGATTTCTTAGATGGGATGGATAAAAAAACAGCTCACACCAAAATAATTGAAGCATTTACTGATGCTGAAATAGGATTCTTGAAATTAGAATATGACAATACAGAAATTAATTTATTTTCATTAGATAATTATGGTCCACTATTTCCTTTTATAGATAATGGTGAAAATTTAGTACCATTATCTAATAATCTTCCTTTTAAGTTTTCAAGTCAGTTTAGGCTTCAAAATCAATCATTCAAGATGGATGATGGACAAGCTTTAGGTGGAACAATAAATAATTATTTTATTGAAGGAATGGCACCTTTTATCTCAATATTTTATGATAAATTTTCTTTTTTTGATTCTTTTTTATCAGCTAATGCTAAAAGATCATTTGAAGAGTGGATACCACTTGATTTAATGATAATAGATGATAAAAGCATAATAAGTGAACTTCTTATGCCAATTATCATATTTGAGATATTTAAAAAACATTTTAAATTTGATAAGAAATTATTTTCTAAAATTATGATTGAATCTAAAGTAGTTGATGTCAAATTAAATGATATTAAAAGAGCTAATAATAATTTAATTGATTTTGATTCCATATTAGATAAATATTATTCGGACTCGATAAGATATTTTATTTTATCAAATGAAATTGATAAAGAATTTACTTTTGATATTTATAGATTAACTGATCTCAATAAATATGTAATTAATTTAGAGAATACATTAAAAAACATCAATATTGTCTCTTCTAATAACATTGAATATGAAATAAAAGAATTAAGACTTGATATTTTTGAAAAATTAAATTTGTATGAAACTGATAAATACATTAAATTAATTATTGATTTTACAGATAAATATATTATAAATAGAAAAGAAATAGGGAGAAGTGAACTATTAAAATATTTACAGCTAATTTCTTTAATGTTCCCATTTTTGGCAGAAGAAATATATGAACTTAAATTTAATTCTAAATTTTCTATATATAATGAAGGTTTTTAGGATGGTTAAGGCCATCTTTTATTTTGCTTTATAATATGTATAAATATGTAATTACAATAAAATATTTATTTAAGTTAAGAGATATAAAAACTTTTAC